>JBEBUJ010000091.1:0-7736 GCA_040393365.1 Leucobacter denitrificans | reverse complement strand
CTTCAATAGCAATGGATGTGACATTGCGACCTCAGCGTTTTCAAACGATTCACCCCAGAGCTCGCCAGAAATCGATGTGGCGATAGTAAAACGCTGAGCCGCCACCCCAGCACCGCTCACTGTCAGCAACTGGCCGATGGTGGTCTGAGATAGAGCATCTTTGAAGCGATCCTCTGCATGTTTGCGGTCTTCAATGAGGTTGGCCCACTTGTGCTGCAACACCCGAATATCTTCAAGCCTCATTTGCCACTGTGATGCAGCAGTGAGCCATCGCATTTCGTAGAGATCACGCAAGCGCCCGACCATTGCTGCCCGGTCAACCGCATGGAGCCCCACACCGTACGAGGCGGGCCCTAACTTTGGTTCGGGTAGGTAACTCGCAACGCTTTCATCCCAACGCTCCGGTGTCGGCGCTTGTATCGCCAGAGCGATCTCCTCAATCTCCCACGCCCGAATCTGAATCGAGGTCAGCGCCTCTTCCACCGCGCGCACGATGTTCTCGGCGGCGGAGTGAATCTCATCAACTTCCGCGGCGTACGACTTGCAGGCACTTTTCCCCGTTGCAGCAGAGTTTTCAAGAGAACGAGCGCCGACGATGAGGCGACCGTCGAGCTTCTCTCGGAGCTTGCTCAAGGTTGCGCTCGAGACGCTTGTGAGGGTGAGCAACGCGCTCTGAACTTCACCCGTGTACTGCTGGGCATCTGCAGCAATGTCACCGAGAACACGGGTAATGTCGTCGATCTCGGAGGTCGATCCAAAGACCGGTGTGCCCGTGAGTATGAGCTTGCCGTCTTTTGGCACATACACGCTCAACGCTGGCCGCCAGGCACTGCGAAACCCGAAGACAATGCTGCTGCAGCGAAGCTGTCAAAGGCGCTGCTTTCGTTCATGAGGTTCGCGAGCTCTCCACACGCGGTCTTCGCAGCATCTCCGAGCGCTAGGCGACCAGTCTGAATACCTCGCAAGAACTCCTGAACGTCGCCACCGACACCGGTCAAACTCGAAAGCGGTGTGCTGGGCATAGCCCAGTTGTCCTCTGACATGCAGCGTGACGCAATCAACATCGTCGTGCCAGCGGACTCGAGTAGCTCATCACGAATCCGAAGCTGCTCGGTCATACCAGCAGTGCAGAATTATCGAACGACAAAAGGAGAGCAAAACTTTTCAACAGGGACTCCAATCAACATGCAGGGCCCCTGGTGCACACCATTATTCTTCAGAACGCATCACCCGCGAAGGGGTAATGCACTTGAAGCTAGCACCACGAGAGATCCGCGGCAAGCGAGCGAAAGATAGCCTGTGGATAACTAGCGGTCGAGCGGAACTTCGACAATAGTTGGCCCGGTCACCGGCGCAGTAAACACCCGTTCGAGTTCTATGCGCGTCTCTACTCGCTCGTAGGCCCAGCCGTAAGCGCGGGCGAGTGCTTCGAGGTCTACTCGCTGCGGAGTCAGCATTACGCGATCGAAGGTGTCAGAGGAGGTGCTCGCCGCGACCTCTAGGCCGTCAAAGATGGTGCCGCCGCTGTCGTTGCCGACGAGTAGCTGAATGCGCGGGGCGACTTCGGGGTCTGGCGGCAGTTGCAGTGAACTCACGTCGTGGAGAAGTGCGATGTCGCCGATGATCACGCGGGTGGTTCCAGCGGCACGCTTCGGGTCGGGGTCAGCCTGGCTCGTTATGGCGATCCCGAGGGCAGTTGCGATCGTTCCGTCGATCCCCGCGAGTCCGCGGTTCGCGTGCACTGTGACCTTGCGAGCTGGTGCGATGCTATCGAGTACTCGCACGAGTCGCGAGGCTGCGATGACCAATCGGTCATGGGGCCAGGTGCCAAGCCAGGTGCTTTCGACGAGCATGGCCCTGGTGACGGGCTCGCGGCGCGCCGCCACTTCAGCGCGGGCATACGCGTTGCGTTCTTTGTATCCGGTTTCTCGCGCAGATTCGAGGTTAGGCACGTGTGCCGAGCTGCGCTCGAGCTGTAGTTTTCGGTCGGGGGCGACCCAGGTGCCAAGCCAGCGCCGGTGGATGCGCGGATCGTGCTCGGGGGCGACCCGCGCCGAGCGTACGATGCGGGCCCCGCGCGAAGGCTGCACGTGGTCGGTGTTCGTGTGCGGATCTACAACGACAACCTCGACATCGTCGCGTTCGAGGAGCGCGGGAACCTGCCGCGTGAGGGTGGGGTGCCCGAACACGACTGCGCGCTCGATGAGTCCGCCCACCTGTGGGTCGTCGATGAGCGTCGCGTATGCGGTGATCGCTTCGCGGCCGAAGCGCGATCCACTCACGACCTCGGCGAGGAGCGGGAGCCCTGCGTTGCGGGCAAACTCCTCGGCCTCGTCACCCGCGCCGTCACCTGCGATCACGACGGTGAGTGCATCGTCGTCGTGCACGTACGTCTGGTCGTCACTCCACTCGCCAAAGTGCGTGCGATACGTGGCGATGTCGGATCGGACCCGGGGCGCGGATTCCCGGTTGGCCGACTCGCGAGCGCGCACTTCCGCACCCTCCTCGCCTGCCTGCACAAAGCCCTCGGCGATCATTCGGTCGAAGCCCGCCGTACCAGATAGGGGCTCGATGAACTGCAGGTTGAGTTGTACCGGGCCAGCTGGCAATTCATCGGGGAACCCCTGCGCGGCGGAGAGCGCGCGGACTGCAAGGCGCCCGGGCTCAACCTCGGTGGCGCCCGTCGGTGCCTCGACATCGAGCGAGAGTCTTGCGATCTTGCCAAACATATCGGCCTGCGTGGTGGTCTGGTTGGCGCGCCTGCCCCGAAGTTCGACGGGACGGTCGGCGGTGAGCGCGATGAACGGCACTCGGCCCTCGTGCGACTCGAATGCGGCCGGAACCAGATTGGCAACGGCAGTACCGCTTGTCACGATCACCGGTGCCGGGCGCCCCGTTTCACGTGCAACGCCCAGTGCGAAGTAGGCTGCGGATCGCTCATCGATGCGCACATGGAGTCTGATGGCTCCTGCTTGTTCTGCAGCGGCTGCTGCAAGTGCGAGCGCTTGTGAGCGCGAACCAGGACACACCACAAAGTCTGAGACGCCGCGACGTATGAACTCTGCGATCAGTTCAACGGCGAATATCGACGACGGTGCTGGGCCGGCGTTCACTAGTCGGTGCCCTGCCCCTTGCCGGGATCCTTACCCGGATCTTCGCCAGGGAACACCTCATCATCGAGTTCTTTCAGGCGGGCTTCAAGGTCGCGCATATGGGTATCGAGCTCGGCATCACTCATGCGTGATCCTGAAAAACGGGGATCATCGTCGGGTGCGGTAAGGCGGCGGTTTGCTTCGGCTGCATCGCCCTTGCCAATGAACAGCCAGAGGAGACCGCCGATAACGGGGAGGAGGACGATGATCACGATCCACACAGGCTTGCTCACCCCGCGCGCACGTGAGTGATCGGTCATCGCCGCGTCGACCAGTGAATACAAGGTGAACGCGACGGCAACAACGACCCCAACAATCAAGATCCTGGCCATGCTCCTATGTTAGCGGTGGCGCCTCATTTGCTCCTGAGCGCTTTCACCCAGGGAGCGGCAGTAGACTCGCTACTTGTGAGTGAGCAACGTAAGGCATGGATAACCTACACCGTGTTGCGGCTACTGTTCTTTGCGGTGCCGTTTGCTGCACTCTATGCACTTGGGCTTTCGTTCGGGTTCACGATGATGCTCTCTGGCATTATTGCAGCGGTCATAGCCGCGCTCATTTCTGTGTCGCTCTCAATTCTGTTGTTGTCGAACTATCGTGAGAAGGCGTCTGAGAGCATTCATGACTGGCGCCATCGAGATCGTACTGCCGATGACATTGCGGAGGACTCTGCGCTCGACGCGCCAAGCGAATAGCGTTTGCTAGCGACGCCCGCGTTAGCGTCGCCCGCGCTCGCGACGCGCCTTCAAGAAATCTTTCACGGTGTACGTGTGTTCACGCTCACCGAAATCCTCGGCTCGTAGCCCGCTGATGAGCGACCCGGCATCGATCTCGAGTGCTGAGGAGATTCGCACGAGCGTTTCTGCCGTCGGGCTCTGAGCGCCCCGCTCAATCTTGCCGATAGTCGTGAGACTCACTTCCGCGAGCTCACTGAGGTCGTCCATGGAAATGCCGAGTGCCCTACGCGCATTACGAATGCGCTCGCCGATCATGCGGGCGGCAGAAGAGTGGATGCTGGACACCCTACTAGGGTTCCCACCCTGGCGTCGAAGCACCAGAAGGTAGACAACCAGGTAGAAATGTACCTGTATAGAAGCACATGGTGTGGATCGCAGCAGCCCTCTGCTCGGACACGGCTCGCTGCAGATTCAGGGTTAACCCTGATGTCGTAGAGTGGTTCGCGGAACTACACTTGAGCGAGTTCGACATCCACCCACAAGAAGGACGATCGCACGCCGTGAGTAGCTCGCCCACCATCGAAACCTCTAACGCAACCCCAGAAAATAAGCTCCGAATCCTCATAGGCTGCGACACCTTTGCACCCGACGTGAACGGTGCAGCGCGGTTCGCTGAACGTCTTGCTGCGGGACTCGTGCAGCGCGGCCACGACGTGCACATCATGGCGCCGTCGAAGCGACATCGACTCTCGGGGGCATTTATCGAGACCATCGAGGGCAAGCAGATGACGGTTCATCGCATCCCGAGCTTTCGGTGGTATCCGCATGATTGGTTGCGCTTTGTACTTCCGTGGCGCGCGAAACCGTATGCAAGACGAGTGCTCGATCTCGTTCAGCCCGACGTGCTCCACCTGCAATCGCACATTGTCATCGGTCGGGGTCTCGCGATCGAGGGTGAGAAACGTAAGATCCGCATCATCGCGACGAACCATGTCATGCCCGAGAACGTGCTCGACTTCACACTCTTGCCCGAGCGGGCGAAGCGGCTGTTCGTGCGGTGGGGTTGGCGCCAGGCCGACCTGATTCTTCGTAAGGCGGCGGCGGTCACCACACCCACGCGCCGTGCCGCAGATTTCCTTGAGCGAAGCACGCATCGGCGGGGTGTGCTTCCGGTGAGTTGCGGGCTTCGGGCCAGTGACTACACCGCGGTTGTTGGGCCGCGTGACGAGAACCGAATCGTGTTCGTCGGTCGCGTCACGCTTGAGAAAGAAATCCACGTCATCTTGCAGGCTATGACGAGGCTTGATCCGGGGCTCAATGTGTCGTTTACCGTGGTTGGCGATGGCGATCAGCGCAGGAATCTTGAGAAGCTTGCCACTGAACTCGGGCTTGCAGATCGTGTACATTTCACCGGACGAGTGAGCGACGAGGAACTGCGGAGGCACCTCACCGAGGCGAGCATGTTTGTCATCGCGTCGATCGCTGAGCTGCAGTCGATCGCAACGATGGAGGCCATGGCATCGGGCCTGCCCATCATTGCTGCCGATGCAATGGCACTACCGCACCTCGTACACCACGGAGAGAACGGGTTTCTGTTTCAGGCGAGCAACGATCGCGAGCTCGCTGATGCAATGACGACGGTATTCGAGATGTCCCCGAGCGAGTATGAGGCCATGCAGCGCGCCTCGCTTGAGGCAGTGCAGGCGCACGACATCGATCGCACACTCGACGTATTTGAAGGCCTCTATCGGGGTGTTCCGGGCGAATAAACCCATGCACATCCTTATTGTCACCGATCAGCACCCTGACTCGCTCGGGGGTGTGCAGGTGGCGCTTCGACTGCAGCGGCGTGCCCTCGAACTCGCGGGCCACACGGTGACCATTGCTGCCCCGCGCCTCCATCGCCGCGGCTATGAGGTCGCTGAGGTGGATCGCGGGGCGTACCTCGACCTCCCCTCTTGGCCGATTACGCGTGACCGCGAGTATGGCATCTCGTGGCCCGGGAGGAGAACTGACAGAGCGTTCGCGCAGGCACTTGACGAGCGAATTTCCTCAGGTGCGCCGCCGATTGATCTCGTGCACATTCAGGGTGATTTTTGGGGTGCGATGATCGGGCTGCGCGCAGCGCGGGGTCTTCGTCTGCCCGTAGTCTTCACCATGCATAACAATGTCGACGAAGGCACTCGCGCGGTGACACCGCTCGCGCCGCTCGCATTTATCGGTCTGCGGGCATGGCGCAGGCTGGCGGTGGGGAAGACAGATCGGGATGTCGGCACTCGTTCGCAGCACCAGCATCAGCGGGGGGCGTGGCGCTACCTCGCCGACCTCACGTCGACCGCAGCGCTTGTCACGGCCCCCTCGCAGCACTTCGCTGACGAACTTGTTCACCACGGGGTCGCTTCACGCGTCGAGGTGACCCCCGGCGGCGTCGACGACGAACTCATTGAACAGGCGCAGAGTACCGCGCGTTCACCCAGAGAGCGGCCACGCCTCGTGTGGCTCGGGCGCATGAGCCACGAGAAGCGCGTGCTCGAATTTGTCTCAGCGTTAGGCGAGGCAGGTGTCGACGCAGACGTGGTGCTGTACGGTGCCGGGCTGCTGCTTGAGAAAGTTCAGCGTCGAATCGATGAGCTCGGGCTGAGTGGACGGGTGCGGATCGCGGCGCCCGTTTCTTACCCGCAGGCGCTCGCCGCAATGCGTGATGCCGATGCGCTCGTGCAAACTTCGGTCGGCTTTGAGACGCAGGGACTCACTCCGTTCGAGGCCGCGGCGCTCGGAACGCCAACGATTTTCTGTGATCCGAATATTGCGAGTGATGTGGGTGTCTCACCCTCGTGGCTCGCACCAGATCCGAACGTCGCCGGGCTCGCGCACACAATCCGCACGGCTGTGTCAGAGCTTGCAGCGTCGCCTGCGCAGCTCAGGGTCACTCACGCCGAAGGCTCAAGCATGATGCAGTCTAGGAAGACTGCGGCGATGGTGAGGCTGTACGAGGACGTGCTCGCCCAGAAGGCTTGAGTGGGGTTAGAAGCGCCAGACGACTGCTTGGAAGCCCGCAGGCGGGCTTGGTGTCCAGCTATCGTTTGCGCTGACGAGCCCCGATCCACCAGGGTTGTTCGACTCGATAATCGAGAGCGTTCCGTCTTCATTCACGTCGGTGACAAGCACTGTGTGCACGCCAGACACCCAGGAAGTGGGGAAGGCGAGGTTCTCGTACTGAATGATGTCGCCTCGCTGGACGTTCGAGAGCGAGAGGCGAAGTGCGCCGTTATAGTTCGATACGGGGTCGCCGCCACCGGTCCATGCGCCCCCACCAGCCTGGATCCACCGCTGCGCGGAGACGATGCACTCGCCGGGTTGACCCCAACCGGTTGCGCGGCTTGTGCCGATCTCTGCCGTTGCGGCGGCGATGGTGGCTTCAACATCAAAGTTGTGGCTGGCATTTGCGGTTTCGCTGAGTTCGAGAACTGAGCTGACAGCAGGCAGCGATGCTGCATCGCCGAGCGTGTTGAGGGATTGCGCCTCAACGGTAACCGTGGGTGACGAGGCCGCTACGGGAGACGCATCGATCGTCTCGGCAGCAACGGCAGGGGCAACGCCGAAAGAAAAAGTCACGAGCGCCACAAGACTGACCACAAACGGCTTCGCGGGTGATGGCACTAACTTAACTCCAATAACAATTCACATGTGCACGTTGAGTGAAACGGCAACCTCACAAGTATGCGTTACTGTTCTGTTATATTTCAAATCCGGGCAGGAAGTTCACAGGAATGAGAGTCACGCGCGCTTCGGTCAAAAGTGCACTGCGAACGCGCTAGACTTGTCCGCGTTGACTGAGCGCGCTCGGTCAGCGAGGAGGATTCGCCTAGCGGCCTATGGCGCACGCCTGGAACGCGTGTTGGGTTCA
>JBEBUJ010000090.1:0-7905 GCA_040393365.1 Leucobacter denitrificans | reverse complement strand
TTCGACATCATGCCCGCGGCGCGGGGTGCCGCGCGTGCGCGAGGGGTGACGGTCGCGGAATCGGCAGTAGACGCGGTGCGGGGTGCGGAGACTGTGATCACCATGCTGCAGGCGGGGAACGACGTCATCGATCTGTACGAGGGCGGGGTCTTGGCCGCCGCCGATCCCGGAACACTCTTCATCGAGTCCTCGACCATTGCGGTTGACAATGCTCGCCGGGCGCACGATCTCGCGGTTGCCGCCGGACACAGAAACGTTGACGCGCCAGTGTCTGGGGGAGTTGTCGGCGCCGAGGCCGGCACACTTGCGTTCATGGTCGGTGGATCGGATGCCGATTTCGCACGCGCACTCCAGGTGCTCGAGGTCATGGGGCAGCGGATCGTGCACTGCGGAGCATCGGGACTCGGGCAGGCCGCGAAGGTCTGCAACAACCTCATCCTCGGAGTGTCGATGATTGCAGTGAGCGAGGCGTTTGTGCTCGGGGAGCAACTTGGACTCACGCACGACGCGCTCTATGACGTCGCATCGAACGCATCGGGTCAGTGCTGGTCGCTCACCACGAACTGCCCGGTGCCAGGCCCAGTGCCGTCGAGCCCCGCAAACAACAACTACGAACCCGGGTTTGCGAGTGCACTCATGGCGAAGGACCTGGGGCTCGCAGAGGCCGCACTCGACCTCACCGGCGTTGACGCGCGCGCGGGCAGACTCGCGAGCGAGCTGTTTCACGCGTTTGCTGAGGGGGCCGGTGAGGGCAAAGACTTCTCAGCGATCATCGAAGATGTGCGGGCGCGCAGCGCTCACGACGGTTGATACTTTGCGGGGAGCGGGTTCGCCGCTCGGCTCTCGGTGCTCAGGAGCACTACGACTGAGTCCGGGCCGAGCTCCAGTTCCTCGAAGTGCTGCTTCGCTGCGCGAATCCCCGCGAGCGTCGATGCCCCGCACGGACCGGCGTCGACCCCGAGACCTTCGAGGTCGTGCACCGCTTGTGCGGCCGCCTCATCGGTCACCGCCACCGCGGCATCGAGCCCATCGCGAAGGTCGGGCCACGCGCTCGCAGACGGAGTGCCACAGTTTAAGCCAGCCATGATCGTTGGTGAAGTGTGGATCGACTCCGCCTGGCCCGCGGAAAGCGAGGCGAGGATTGAGGGTGCGCGATCCGCCTCAACACTCAGCACGCTCGGCCTGTGCGCGGCGCCCTCAAGGCGATAGCACCTGAGGGCTGCGAGAATCAGGGACCCGACACCGACGGGCACGGCGACCAGATCGAGCCTAGCGATGCCGCGCTCGGCGAGCTGCGCGTCAATCTCCTCGAAGAGCGTGAGGTAGCCGTCGACGATCCACCCAGGGATCTTCTCGTACCCGGGCCAGGAGGTGTCTTGAATGTGAATGCCCAGATCGCCAAGTTCGGCCGCGACCCGTTTCGCGTGCGCGACGACCTCGTCGTATTCGAGCGCGAGCTCAGTGACTTCGGCCCCCTCGGACTCGACCGCGCGTTTGGCTTCGTCGGTGGTCGACTCGGGCACGAAAATGCGAGCTGGTAGGCCGAGTAGTCTCGCCATGTGTGCGACTGCGCGACCGTGATTGCCGTCCGTTGCCGCGATGAGGGACGGGAGGGTGCTGACCTCAAGGCGCTCGCGAAGTTCATCTAACTGAAGCGCGTGATCTGGGACACCGAGATACTCAGAGATCGCCCGAGCAACGGCGTAGGCAGCTCCGAGAATCTTGAACGAGGGGAGAGACATTCGGCCCGATTCGTCTTTGATAAAGACTCGCGCGACACCGAACTCTGCCGCCAGCGTAGGAACCTCCGTGAGTGGAGTCGGCGCATACCCCGGAAAGGAGCGGTGAAATGCCAACGTTGAAGCAACCGCTGCGGCTCTCCAATGGCGGGCCGCAGGGCGACAGTACCAATGCTCAGGGGTGGTCATAGGTCAAGTATGGAACGCCCCGGCGGTTCCCGCGAGGGGTAGCGACGCACGGTGAACTGTGGTTAGTGTTCGGCCGCGGCCACGAGTGCCCGTACCTGTCGCTTCGCGCGCAGCAGCATGCCGGTCATCCCGGCGATCCGCAGTGGAGAGACCGCTTGCGTAAGGCCGATGGTCTGGGGAAAGTCGTCTGGGATCGCGAGCATCTCGTCGACCCGGAGTCCCGAGATGCCCTGCGCGAGTATGCTTGCGAACCCGCGTGTTGTCGGCGCTTCGGGCGGTGCGGTCGCGTGCATGGTCACTACGCCATGATTCACTTCGAGCACGATATATACCGGCGACTGACACTCGACCACTCGCTCCTGCAGCTCAGGGTGATCCGCGAGGCGTGCGGGCATATCAGGCAGATCGTCGGCAAACTCGAGCAGCAACTGGAGGCGCTCGGGGTGCTCAAGCGAGAGAAAATCCTCGCGGATCTCTGCAAGTACCGGCGGGAGGTTCGTCACTATGCGGCAGCCTTTGGTGCTTCGCCGGGCTCTGAGCCCGTGACGATCGGAACGCGCACCGCACTCCCCCACTCGGTCCACGAGCCGTCGTAGTTGCGCACATTCTTGAAGCCCAAAAGGAACTGCAGCACGAACCACGTGTGCGACGAGCGTTCGCCGATGCGGCAGTACGCGACGATGTCGTCACCGGCCTTGAGGCCCGCGTCGCCCAAGTAAATCTGCTCGAGTTCACTGCGCGACTTGAAGGTGCTGTCTTCGGCGGCCGCCCGGCCCCAGGGCACATTCTGCGCCGACGGGATGTGCCCGCCTCGCAATGCGCCTTCTTCGGGGTACGCAGGCATCGTCGTGCGCGATCCGTCGTATTCTTCCGGCGACCGCACGTCGATGAGTGGGTTGCCGAAGTGTCCGAGCACATCTTCTTTGTACGCGCGCAGCGATACGTCGTTGCGCTCGATCACTGGGTAGTCAGTTGGGGTGACGGTCGCGACTTCGCGCGTGAGTTCGCGGCCCTCGGCGATCCACTTCTCGCGACCACCGTCGAGCAACCTCACGTCTTCGTGACCGAACAACGAGAACACCCAGAGTGCATAGGCTGCCCACCAGTTGCTCTTGTCGCCGTAAATCACGACGGTGTCATCGCGAGAGATGCCCTTTCGCGACATGAGGTCGGCAAAGCCTGGCCCCTCGACGTAGTCGCGAACAACTGGATCATTGAGCTCGGTGTGCCAGTCGACCTTCACCGCGCCGGGAATGTGGCCCGTCTCGTAGAGAAGCACGTCTTCGTCTGATTCGACAACCACGAGTCCAGGTTCACCCAGGTGGTCCGCGAGCCATTGGGTCGAGACCAGGCGCTCAGGGTGCGCATACTCGGCAAACTTCGGATCGGTGGTATCGGCTTTCGCGGTCATGCCTCCAGGGTAGCCCCCTGAGCAGGGTGGTGCCAGACGAACTGAAACGGGGAGGCTACCGTGCTCGCAGGAGGTGTCAAGGGGGTTCACTGTGGGGTGCGTGGCAGAAAGGATGAACAGCACGGAATGCAACCACAGGCGCTAGATCACTGCGCAGAATCGGAGGAGCGATGAGTACTTCACAAGAAATCACGCAGGAGCAAGTTGTCGAGATCATGCGAGAGGAGCGCTTCGTCATGCTGTCGACGGCAACCGCTGACGGCAAGATCGTCTCACATCCGATGACGCCGCAGGAGGTGACGTCTGACGCGAATGTGTGGTTCCTTTTGGGACTGCAGGGCGGGCAGGCCGACGCAATCCGGGTGAACCCTCACATCAACCTCGCGTTCGCAGAAACCGGGAGTTGGCTCTCAGTCTCTGGGGTCGCCGAGTTCGTGGAGGACCGTGCGAAAGTTGCGGAGCTCTGGAACGATCAGCTCGACGAATACTTCTCGGGCCCAGAGGACCCGAATCTCGGGTTGCTGAAATTCGTCGGTCAGTCTGCCCAGTACTGGGGTGTACCCGGTGGTGGGGTAGTAGCCGCGCTCAAGATTATGGCGTCGAAGGTGACTGGATCGGAACCGCCCGGGAAGATGGGCACAGTTCAGCTGTAGATCGGTCAGTATTTTGACACTCGTGCGCCGGGTTAGTGCACGTGATCTGAAGGCGCGCGCTTCAGCGTACGCTCTGAGGGAATCACTCTCCAGGCGATCACTGCGGAGACCGCGAGCAGCAACGCGGCGATGATTGACGTAACCTGCATGCCCGTCGTGAACGCATGCTGCGCGGCGATGAGCAGTTCAGGGTCTGAGGTGCCGACCACGGCGCTTCCGGTCGCGAGAGATTGGTGGATCGCTGACGCCGCAGGCTCAGCCACGCCTTCGAGCGAGGGCAAATTGACTCGATAGAGCGCAGTGTGAAGTGATCCCAGCACGGCGATGCCCATTGCGACTCCGAGCTCATACGCAGTCTCGGAGATCGAGGATGCGGCTCCCGCTCGTGCCTTGGGGGCGGCGCTCACGACGGCATCAACCGAGAGCGTCATCGCGAGTCCCGCACCAAGGCCAACCACGGTGAGCGCGACGATGACCCAAATGAGGCCCGGCAGTCCCTCGGCCACAGCGAGGAACCCGAGGCCGAGCGCCGCAACGAAGAGCCCGATGCCGATGGACCAACCCAGGCCAAACCAACGCAAGCTCACAGTGATGATGAGAATCACGGCAGCCGAAGCGACGGCCGAGGGGAGTTCGGCGAGACCGGCCTGCAGTGGAGAGAGACCCCGAACGAGCTGGAGGTACTGCGAAAGGAAGAACAGGAGTCCAACGAAGGCGAAGATTGAGAGTCCGTTTGCCCCGACGGCGCCGGCGAATGCGGGGATTCGGAAGAGTTCCAGGTCGATAAGTGGCGTCTCGAGTCGACGCTGGCGGCGCACGAAGATCCACCCCGACACCACACCGATGATGATTGTCATCGGAACCGTCCAGTCGAAACCGGTGCCCACGAGATGCTTCAGGGCGTAGACCACGGGCACGATCGTGGTGATTGAGAGAATCGAAGACCAGAGGTCGATGCGCGGGCGATCGGGGTTGAATGACTCGGGCAACAGAAAGATGCCGGTCGCGAGCACCAGCACCACGACAGGAACGTTGATGAGGAAGACACTGCCCCAGGAGAAGTGCTCGAGGAGGGCGCCACCCACGAGCGGCCCAACCGCCGCCCCAGCAGTCGCTCCGGCAGACCAGATTGCAATCGCACGAGTGCGCTGGGCGGGTACGTCGAAGACGTTGCGCACGATGGCGAGTGTCGATGGCATGAGTGTGGCGCCGAACACGCCGAGAAGCGCGCGTGCCGCGATGAGCATTTCGGGTGTCGTGGAGAATGCTGCCATGACCGAAGCAAGGCCAAACCCGAGTGAGCCTAAGAGCAGGAGCTTCTTGCGCCCGATGCGGTCTGCGACATTGCCCATGGTGACGAGCAACCCGGCAATGGCAAAAGAGTAAATGTCGCCGATCCACAAAATCTGCGTTGCGCTGGCAGCAAGATCGGCCGTAAGCGCCGGAACTGCGAGGGCGAGCACGGTTCCGTCAACCGCGAGCATCAGTACCGTGAGCGTAAGCACTCCGAGTGCGAGCCATTGGCGGGCACTACCGCCAGTTGTCGCCGACATACCATTTCCTTTTCTGTACAGACCATTTGGTCGGTAATATCTTACTGGATGGTATGCTTGTTTAGGAAACCTCAATAGAAATTTCCATAGCGGCGTATGTGCCGCATGGAGGAGGGACAACGTACTTGTGACTACGGCGCGCGGCATTGAACGCACCGCGGAGCGAAATTCGACGCGCACGCAACGCCATATTCTTGATGCCGCTGCGCATGTGATCGGCGAGGTGGGCACAGCGATGACGCTTGCTCAGGTGGCTGACGCTGCAGGGGTGTCCAAGGGTGGTCTCATGCACCACTATTCGGGGCGTTTGCAACTGCTCATTGCGGTTGTCGACGATGCGAACGATCGATTTCGTGAGGCTGTGACCGGAAACCTCGACCTGTCAGAAAACGCACCGGGAAAGATGCTGCGCGCATATGTGCGCACGCTGTGCGGCGGTGACCTTGAGGCCGCGAACTACTTCGGTTCTGCCCCGATCTGGAATGGTCTGTACGGTCTGCCCGAGATTCGCGAGGTGATGGATGCCGACACCGTCTGGTGGGAGCAGCAGCTTGCACTCGATGGCCTTGATCCGCTGGTGATTCGCATAGTGCGCCGCGCGGCCGAGGGGCTGGCTGCCGCATACAGCTACGGTGAGGAAACGAAGGAAGACCTGCAAGAGGCTCGCGACCTGCTCCTCGAGATGACGGTGCAGGGCGTTGGCTCGCATCAGGTGAACCCCGGGTAACTATCGCCCATTCGACATTGACACTCTGAGTGTCACGCGACACGCTATGCATGTGTCGCATACCGCGGAGGTCTTTCGAACCTTTCTCAAACTTGGCGTGACGTCATTCGGCGGCCCTGTCGCTCACCTCGGTTACTTTCGAGAAGAAATTGTCGTGAGACGCAAGTGGGTAAGCGAGCAGCAATACAGCGAACTCGTCGCGATCTGCCAATTCTTACCGGGTCCCGCGTCGAGCCAGGTCGGGTTTGCGCTCGGTCTCCTGCGCGGTGGATACCTCGGCGCCCTGGCCGCCTGGTGTGCATTCACGTTCCCGTCGGCTATCCTCCTCGTGTTGTTCGCTGTCGGCGCGGTGAGCTTCGATGGGGCGATTGGCGAGGGCGTGATTTCGGGGCTCATTGCGGTTGCGGTCGCTGTCGTTGCACACGCGGTTTGGGGAATGGCGCGCACGCTCACTCCCGATATTCAACGCGCCTGCATTGCGTTGGCCGCTGTAGTGCTCGCATTGCTCTTCCCTGGGGTGATTGGCCAGGTTGCAGCGATTGGAGTTGGGGCCCTGGCGGGTGTGGTCTGGTACAAGCGAGCAGATCTGTACGAGACGACACCTGTGAGGATCGGAGTCTCTCGCCGACTGGGCGTGATCTCGTTTGCCGTGTGGGTGCTCCTGCTCGTGCTTCTTCCAGCCGTAGCCGGGTTGACCCAGAGCACCGGGGCACGGCTTTTTGATGCGTTCTATCGTTCGGGTGCCCTCGTGTTCGGTGGAGGCCATGTGGTTTTGCCCTTGTTAGCGGCGGAGCCCGCAATCGCGAGTGCGGTTTCGCCCGATGCATTGCTCGCCGGATACGGTGCCGCGCAGGCGGTACCCGGCCCGCTCTTCACCTTCGCCTCATACCTCGGGTTCGTCATGGACGATGGCGGATCCGCGCCATTTGCCGCACTTATCGCGCTCATAGCAATTTTTTTGCCCGGCATGCTCTTGGTGCTCGCCGCGCTACCATTCTGGGCTCAGGTGCGTGGGATGCCGTCCGTGCGAGCGGCGATCGTTGGTGCGAATGCTGCCGTGGTTGGAATCTTGGCGGCGGCGCTTTGGAACCCGGTGATCACGTCAGGAATTACTGGCCCGGTGACGCTTGGCATCGCTGGCGTTGGACTCGTTTTACTGTTCGTGGCGCGGCTTCCGGTGTGGGTCGTCGTGCTCATGGGGGTTGTAGGTGGAGCGTTATCTAGTGTGATGGGGATTGAAACGCTGTGGTGAGGCGCGGCGCATCAATCTCTTGGCCCTGGTTGCCCTGGTTGCACTGGTTGCCGCAGAATCGTGCGCAGCTTTTCCGGGGCCGTCTTGCGCGGATCGCTGAAGTAGATCTCGTGGTGCTTGCCCGTGAGCCGTAATCCCTGTGCCGGAATGACCTCGTCGTGCATGCGCGCGAGCACCGGGCCCTCGTCATCAAATGAGCCCACGTGCAAGGTTTGCACACACAGGCCTTCAGTGAGTGATTCGAGCCGCACATCCTCGAGTCGCGGGGGAGCTCCTTTTGCACGCACCTCGCTCTTCGCAGCGTCGACGAGTGCTGCGTCGATCCACTCGGGAACCATCAGCATCATCGTCCAGTCCCACTGTGACTTATCGCGCGATGTC
>JBEBUJ010000089.1:0-8177 GCA_040393365.1 Leucobacter denitrificans | reverse complement strand
TTGACCAGATCGTCGTGGAGCGCATCGTCGATTGGGTGTGTCTGGATAGGTACCCGCCGACTGCCACCGACTATGCGATTGTCGTCACGAACGCACTCTCAAAGAGCCCCGACGCGGTAATTTCGGGCTCTCTGCAGGCCTCCGCGGCTCAGGTGCTCACGCAGATTCGCAGAAGCAACCCCGACATTCTCTTCGTCGACATGCTGGGCGAGGGATGGGGAAGCACCTTCCTGGAAACCGCAGGTGAAGACGCGAATGGTGCCGTCGGACAGGACCTCGGTTATGGCAGCGAGGTTCAAGGTGCGCAGGCGGCCGCTACGGATCGCTATCTCAAGGAGCACGGCGGTTTGATGTCTTCAGCGGCCCAGCACGGCTACGACTCCATTCTCGCCGTTGCGGCGGCTGCCGAGAAGACTATCAATCGGGCTGGCTTTGCTGATGCCATGAAGGAGATTGCCATTGACGGAGTCACAGGCCCCATCTCGTTCAAGCAGGGCATGCGAGCGGACGAAAGGATCATCACCATGAGTGAGATCACGGGCTCGCAGCTCACGGACCGCAAGGTTCTGGCGCACTACATTGTTCGTCACGACGGCAGTGTCGAGGTGGGCGGATAGTGAACCTCCGCCCCACCTCGGTTCCCCCACAGCGGTCGTTCGTGGGCTCGCTGGCTCCGGGTGCTCTGCGCACCTGGAGCCAGCGGCGGAGGGCACTGACCGTTGTCGTCGTGTCGTTGAGCGCCGCTGCAACGGTGTCGGTCGCGCTGCTCGGGAATCCGTTCCTGCTTCAAATACTCACAATTGCATTGCTCAATGCGGGAGTGACCGTGGCGCTAGCCCACTCGTTTGGCTTCGCCGGCATGTTTAATCTGTCGCAGGGTTCCTTCTACGGCATTGGGGCCTATACGACGGCGATCGCCCTCACCGATCTCGGCCTAAACTTCTTCGGCGCGATTCTCCTCGCCGTGCTTGTAGCGGGTGCGTTCGGTGTCTTCCTTGGCTTCGTTGCCACGCGACTGCGCGGCGACTACTTCGCATTCGCTTCGATCGCGTTCACCATAGTGATCACGCAAGCCATCGTCAACTTACCCGGCATCACCCGTGGAGGTTCGGGGTTTTTTGGCATCCCAGTTGTCTCCGTCTTCGGTTGGAGGATTGAGTCTGCCCGGGACGGCTTTGTACTTGCGGCCGCTGCTTTTGTTCTTGTCTTCACTGTAACCCGCGCCGTCACCACGAGCTATCTCGGACGCGCGATGCTAGCCGTCAATCACGATGAGATGTCTGCGAGGTCGATGGGCGTGAGCCCCGTATTCACCCGAGTCATCGCGATGACCCTGAGTGCGGCATCTGCTGGCCTCCTCGGCTGCATTCTGACAACGACTGTGCTTTTCATTCAGCCGAACGACTTCGCGATCACCTACTCGATGAACGTTACGCTGTGGGCAATCGTGGGTGGCCCCACGAGTCTCATTGGTTCCGCGCTCGCCGGCGGGGGAATTACTTTGCTGCAGGAGCAGCTGCGCGAGTTCGCGGACATTCGTCTAGCGCTGCTCGGCATAATCGTGCTCTTCACTGTCTACCTGAGAGGCGGCGTCATCACGTTGCCTAGCAGGAAGAGGCGGGGTCTCAAATGAGCCTCGTCGTGGACGAACTTTCCATGCATTTTGGCGGGGTGCAAGCATTGAGCGATGTGTCCTTTTCGCTCGGACAGGGTGAGGTGGTTGGGATCATCGGGCCGAACGGCTCCGGCAAAACCACGTTGATGAACTGCTTGTCGGGCTTCTATCGCCCATCAACCGGCAGAGTTCGCGTGAATGGCACAGACCTCACCGGGAGAAATCCTGTTGATTTTCGGACGGCCGGAATCGTCCGAACCTTTCAGAATCTCCGGGTCTTCGACGACCTTACAGTCCTTGAGAACACCTTGATCGGGATGCACCACTATCTATCCGGTGGCCAGCCAGTGCATTGGCGGTGGATCGCTGAGATGCTGCATTCTCGAGGCTTTCAGCGGCGTGCTCGACGGGCTGAGGACTTCGCCGCAGACTCGCTGGCCCGAGTCGGGCTCGCATCACGAGCCCACTGGCGAACAGGAAATCTGTCATATGGCGAGAAGAAGCGGCTCGAGGTGGCACGAGCCACTGTGGGCGAATTCTCGACTCTGCTGCTTGACGAGCCCACCGCCGGCCTCTCGCCCTCAGAGGCAGAAGAGTTGCTCGGTGCGGCCCTTGAAGTGGTGGGCCAGCGCGACAACGCGACGCTCGTGCTCGTTGAGCATCGCCTCGACGTAGTGGTTCGCCTCTCGTCCCGGATGATGCTCTTCAACAGCGGCCGGCTGGTCATTGAGGGAGAACCGCAGACGCTGTCTACACATCCAGAAGTTGTTCGCGTCTATACGGGGGAAACGAGATGATCGAAGTGAGTGGCCTCAAGGTCGGTTACGGCTCGACAGTGGTAATTCGGGATCTCGACTTCTCTGCGAAGGAGGGGTCCGTGTCTGCGGTGCTCGGTCCTAATGGAGCTGGGAAGACGACCTTGCTGAAGACAGTTGCGGGTCAACTGAAACCCATGGCGGGCCGAATCGAGATACTCGGTGAAAATGTCACCCGCGCATCCTCTCCGTCCATGGTGAGAGCTGGAGTGAGTCTCGTGCCAGAGGGGAGACGGGTGTTCCCCGATCTCACGGTGCTCGAGAACCTCCTCGTCGGGGGGCACCGTCGACGCGATAGGGCCGCACTCAGGTCCGAGGCCGAGAGGTTCCTCGACAGATGGGAGGTAATCGGGCGACGTCGGGACGGAGCGGCGGGTAACCTCAGCGGCGGCGAGCAACAGGTACTGGCGCTGGGACGCGCACTGATGGGTGCTCCCCGCATCCTGCTCTTGGACGAGCCATCACTGGGCCTCGCGCCGGTGCTTATTGATCAGATCTACGGCCTCATCGCCGATATCGCTGAGACTGGCATCACGATTCTCCTCGTCGAGCAGAACCCGGCGCAGGCACTGAAGATTGCCGACGATGTGAGTGTTCTGGTTGGCGGGCAGATTGCCGGCAAATCACGTGCCAAGGACATCACTCCTGATGACGTCGTTTCCTTGTTCTTCCAGGGCGACCTGAGCGCGGAGGCCTGACGTGGACCTGTTCTTTCAGCAGTTGTTGAACGGCCTCGCGGTCGGCTCTATCTACGCGCTCTGGGCGGTTGGATACGGGATCGTCTATCAGGTTCTCGGGCTCATGCACTTCGCACACGGCGACACGATCGTATTCTCAGGTCTCGTGGCGTATGCACTAGTCACTAATGGTGTTCCATTTGTAATGGCAGTTGCCGTTGCCTGCTTGGTCGGCGCGGGAGTGGCGATTCTCATTGAGCGGTTTGCATACTCACCGCTCGTAGCCCGCAAACAAGTCTTCCTCGCCTTCGTCGCGGCACTCGCGATCGCCTACATTTTCAGGAATATCGGTACGGCAGTCTGGGGGGTGGAGACTCAGGTGTTTCCGGCGGGAATCCTGCCCGATCCTACGGTTCAGGTAGGGGAGATCTCGCTCAGGCTTTTCCCGTTGATCAGCCTTGCAATCGCCATTGGCATCGTTGCTGTTTTTCAGCTCTACCTCAACCGTTCGGCGGGCGGACGGGCGGTTCGGGCCGTGGCCCAAGACCGTGAAGTCGCAGGGCTAATGGGCATCCGAACCGGCATGGTTGTCGCGATGATGTATGCCCTGAGCGCGATGATCGGCGTGATCGGACTCGCGCTATACGTGGGCAACACCCGCACGCTCACGGTCGGGCTTGGATTCATCATCACGCTGAAGGCTTTCGTCATCGTCGTGATCGGCGGCATGGGTTCAATTCGGGGAACAGTCGCAGCTGCGATGGCAGTCGGTGTGCTTGAGGCCATGGTGGCCACCTACATTTCTGCGCGCGTGGTGGACCTTGTGGTGTTCATGCTGCTGATCGGCATGCTGCTGATACGACCGCAGGGCCTGGCTGGGCGCGCAGTGACGCTCCGAGCCTAGACCGGCCCCGGCTGGCAGAAACTGAAAACCGTGAACGAAGGAGGAACGAAGAGGATGAGTGAAGAATTTCCGCTGTCTGCGCAAGCTTGGTCGCGAGATGCAGAGTTGGCGAATCAGGTGTGGTTCTCGATCGATTCAGCGAATCGCTATTTGCTGCTCGAGCGATGGGGTATCGACCGGACCGAGGCGCTGGAGTTTTACTTTCTGCGGAAACACCAGGAGACCCACTTCCTCGATGGACTCGCGAAACTCGGACTAAGCGATGAACAGCCGCATATCGCCTCAGCGAAATATCACGTACTCTCCAACCTGATCGGTGGCCTAGACATGGGGTATCGCCTTGATGGGCAAGGACGGGCGTGGGTCTTCTACTTTCCTCCGAGCCCGTTCGCGAGCTCTTCGATGCTTGCGAGTCCGGGCATTCTTGCCGTGCCGACCAGAGTCATTCTCGCTGGCATGCGTGCGTGGCATGCCAACAACGGAGTGCTCCTAGGTGAGCCCAGATTGCGGTTTACTGTGACGAGCATGCTTTCGGAACAAGGAGCATTCGACGCGGGATACTTTGACCTTGCCGAAGGACCTGTTTCGGAGGACGAACGGCTTAGGATCATGCTCGGCGCCGAAAGTGCCGTGCCCGGGCCGCCACCCGCGCTTGCAGACGGATGGCCTCAGTCGAGAATGGATATCGCTCTTCAGAAGTACAGCGCTCAGTATGCGATGGGTGGCCTTGCCCAAATCGCGCTCCGTTCGAGCCTCGAGGAAGCGACGGAGATCGCCCGGCGATCCTTCACTACGGTGTTCGTATCCTGGAGCCGACTATTGCTGCGGGAGTTCCGGATCACTGAGCCCGACCCAGCGAAGCGACTGGCCCTGCTTATGGCTCGCCTGTTTGGGGTCGTCGGAGAGGAATTCGAGCTTGATTTCCAGCCGGGGATGTCGAACCTCGTCACGACGCGGTCCCGGCTTTCTGTGCCTGAGTACGAGGGTTGGGACTCGGTGCCCAAGCCTCTGCTGCAGGCAATGGCGCAGGCGTGGAGCGTGGTCTCGCGCGCAGTAGGGCCGCCATTAAGTGTCACGGTGACCGGTGACCAGTTGCCCGTGTGGACTATTCGAGAGGAGCGTTAACAAGATGACACAGACCGCATTTGCGATCTTCAGTTCCCTGCAGGAGGCCTTCGAGCATCATCTCGGAGTACGGCCTGACAAGGTCTTTCTCCGACACGGTAACCAGTCGCTCACGTTTAAAGAGGTTGAGGAGCGTTCAGGACGTATCGCAGCATCACTCGAAGAGCTGGGCGTTGAGCGGGGGAATGCTGTTGCAGTGCTCATGCCCAACTCCCTTGAGCACATGCTCACACTCTTCGCCTGCGCAAGGCTTGGCGCCGTCCAGCTTCCTCTCAATCACGAGTTCAACGCCGGCGCGATCGCGCGTTTGCTTGAACAGATGACCCCGGCAGTCCTGATTGCAGACGTCCAGTTTGAAGAACTCGCGCTCGCATCCTTGGAGGCCTCAGCCTCGGAGGCGGCATTGGTCATGAGTGATGTAGACGGAATTGGCGGTCGTGTCCCGGAGCAGCAGAGATTTGAGGCTCTGCTGAATGCCGAGCCGGTTCCGTGGGTGACTTCAAGCTTGTCTGATCCCTTTATGTTGATCATGACCTCTGGCACCACCGCGGCTGCGAAGGCGGTTGAGATCAGTCACGGTTTTGTGCTTCATATCGCATCGGAAGTCGTATGGCACCAGGAATACTCAGACGAAGATGTGCTCTTCTCTCCCTATCCTCTTTTTCACGGTGACGCTCCGATGCTTACCGTGATGCCCGGGCTCGTTGCAGGGTGCACGGTCGCCGTCGGCCGCAAGTTCAGCGCTTCAGGCTTCTGGAGGGAGATCCGCAATTACGGTGCGACAGTTTTCGACTACATGGGCGCGGTGCTCGCAATCCTTGGCAAGCAAGAGCCTAGAGATAACGATCGTGACAATCCAGTACGTCTCGCGTGGGGCGGTCCTGCGCCGTCGAACTGGCGGGAACTCGAAGAACGTTTTGATATCAAGATCCGTGAGGTGTACGGCGCGACGGAGTGCTGCTTGCCTATTTGGGAGAGCCCGAATGAGGAACGCCGTGATGGCACCGCCGGCAAGTTGTGCGAACACCATGAGTTGCGGATCGTCGACGAGGCCGGGCTGCAGTCCGAGCCGGGTACCGTAGGGGACGTACTTGTTCGATCTCGAGTCCCCCACGGCGAGATGACGGGGTACTTCCATAACTCAGAGGCGACCGTGTCTGCCTGGCGCGGCCTGTGGTATCGCACTGGTGACCGCGGCAGCCTGAGCGAGGACGGGTACTTCTCATTTGCCGGAAGAGTGAAGGACATCATCCGTCGCCGCGGGCGGAATATTGGCGCAGAGGAGATTGAGTCGGTTGCGTTGCGATGGGAGGGTGTGGTCGACGTTGCTGCGATTGCGACTCCTTCTGCGCTCACGGAGGACGACATCAAGATCGTTGTACAAGGTACAGGTCTAAGCCGCGATGCCTACCTCACGCACCTTCGCGAGAACTTGCCACGCTACATGGTGCCGCGCTACATCGAGTTCTGTGTTGAATTGCCAAGGACGCCGACTGGCAAGGTCGACAAGAACGCTCTGCGGTCACGGTGGCGAAATGAGACGACCTTCGATACTGAGGACCAGATCTGGTTGAGCACTTTGGACGATGGAGGTCGTGGATGAATGCCGGCACACTGAGCGGCATCACGGTGCTTGATACTTCGAGCCTCGCGCCGGGAGCCTACGCGACTTCGCAGCTCGCGCAGCTCGGAGCGCAAGTAATCAAGATTGAGCGACCGCTGTCTGGCGACCCAATTCGCGCCCTGTCACAGGGGAAGGCGGGAACCGACGCCTTTACTGCCATGAACGCTGGTAAACGCAGCGTCGTGATTGATCTGAAGACCGCGCGCGGATGGGAGGACTTCGGGAAGCTCGTCGCTGATGCAGACGTAGTTGTATCGAATTACACTCCGACGACGGCGGAGAGGCTGGGATTCAGCTACGGGCGGGTACGCAGCTTCCGGGAGGACATCATTATGGTGAGCATCACCGGGTACTCGCCCGAGGGTCCAGATGCTGATCGTCCTGGTCATGACCTCAACTTCATTGCCGCTTCCGGTAGTCTGCCACTGCTTCAGGATGGGCACCCTGAGGCGATTCCCGAGCTTCCCGTGAGTGACGCACTTGGGGGGACTTCGGCGGCCTTCGCCATTGCGGCGTCATTGGTCCGTAGACTGCGGACCGGAGCAGGGGAGCATGTGAAGCTCTCACTGACCGATACTCTTGTCCACGCTCGAGTGTCATTCGGCATGGACGCTGAGAATGGCGGCCCATGGAATTCCGGTGCGCGTCCCGGGTATGGCTTGTATGGAACACTTGACGGTCGGTGGCTCGCAGTAGGCCTCGAGGAGCGACACTTCTGGGAACCATTCTGTGAAGCAATCGGCCTCGACTCACTCTCATCCGCAGATCCCATGGGCAAGAGTGCGGAGGCCGAGAACGCGCGGACTGCGATTCAGAAGGTGTTGCTCGAACGAACCGCTGAAGAATGGGAGCGGCGACTCGGCGAGCTTCAGTTGCCGGTATGCCGCGTCGATACAGCGGAAGAGGCGAGTCTCCGCTCAATAGCCTCGGGTTCTGGAGCGGTCCGAGAATCATCAATTCCGGGCGCGAGGTTCTTACCAGGACTACCGTTTCTCACAGCGACCCCTCAGGGGGGAGTTGAAGATTATGCGCCTGAGTTGGGGGAGGGAAACGAGACCTTCTTGGGCGCCATATGAGGATCTGCGAATACAACGCAGACCCGGTTGCCGGCATGACGCCGACCGCGTCAACTGCGGTCACGGCACGCGGTAGATCCAGTCGTTCGTCTGAAACTTCTGGGCCACGAGCCGTTCGGCCTCAGCATACTCCGCTTCAGTGACCTTGCTCGGTGTGCCGCCGTGCCTGCGCTGCCAGACCTCGAGCATGCGCTCGATGATGGCCTCGCGGGTGAGCCCGGTCTGGCTGCGCAGTGGGTCGACCCGCTTCTGCGCGCTCGCCGTGCCCTTATCGCTCAACTTCTCCCGGCCGATGCGCAGCACCTGCGTCATCGCCTCCGCGTCCATGTCGTAGGCCATCG
>JBEBUJ010000088.1:0-8353 GCA_040393365.1 Leucobacter denitrificans | reverse complement strand
GTCGCTGACGGGCGCGATCACCGATGCGGCCCGAGCGATGCACGTACGGCAATGAGCGCGCGTTTTGTGGCGCGCTCATCAGCAGGGTCGAGGGGGTGGATCGCGGCTCGCGCCGCCGCAGTTTTCGGTGCCCTGGCTCTCGCTCTCACGCTGTCGGCATGCAGTTCGACTCCCGAACCGGTGCCCTCTGATGATGGCGCCACACCAGCCGTCATCGTGAAGGTGATCGATAACAAGTTCGAACCGAGCGAGGTTGAAATTCAGCAGGGCGAAGCAGTGCAGTGGGTGTTCGAGGGGCGCTCAGCGAAGCACGACGTTGTTGCCGAAGACGGCAGCTTTGTGAGTGAGCTCATGTACGAGGGAACCTACACACATGTGTTCGAAACCGCAGGCGAGTTCCCTTATGATTGCTCGATCCACCCCGAGATGACCGGGGTCGTACACGTCAGCTGACGTGCGCACGCCAGCTACTGACCCACAACCATAATTTCGTGAGGGAGCTTCGAGAGTAGCGAGGTCTTGTCTTCTTCGATCACGAAGGTGTCGAGCAAGCCGATGCCACACATGCTTTCGAAGTTCGCGACGGTTCCGGCCTCGAAGACGCGGTCGTCAGATTCCCCGCCAACAACCGTGAACTTCCATTCGCCGACCCAGTCGGGCGGGAATGCGATTCCCATTTCGTACCCGCCGATCCACACACTTGAATTGAGCTCGAACACGCCTGCATCGGCGTAGTAATCGTAGAGCTCCTTATTGACATCGCCGATTCGCACGCCCGGGCGGGCCCGTTCGGTGAGTATCTCGAATCCACCGGCGAGGATGTTCAACAAGTCAACTGCGGCCTGGGGTGGCTCCTTGAACGTGTAGAGCTGTGAACGGTTTGAGTGGTAGCGCTTGTAGACTCCGCAGGGGTCGACGTCGAGGAAATCATCTTCAGTGATGACCCGCCGCCCGGAGATCTCGTGGTACACCCCGAGGGCCGCGAGACCTACAAAGGCAACTTGGTGGAGCCCTGCTGGCTCCCCTCCCGCGGCAGACAGGCCTCGGATGAGTTCTCCGTGGGCATCGAGCTCAGTCATGCCGGGCTCCAGAACACTTGCGAGATGCAAGAGTCCCGCATCACAAATTTCGGCAGCCTTCTTCACAGCCTCGAGTTCTGCGGCAGACTTCACGAGCCTGACACGGCGTGCGGTAAGCGTCGCGTCGACCACTCGCGCACCTGCGTCAAGCAGTGCGCCCTCAATCATGGCTGAGACCGCGGGGTTGGGGATTGCGGAGAACTTCTCGAGGCCGACGTTCGATCCACTCACCCACCCTTCACTTTTCATCTCGTTAATGATGAAGCGGAGCATTCCGTCGCGTTCGTACCGGGGGAGGAGCCGCACGTCTTTCGCTGCAGAGGTGCGGCGAATCATTTCGGTGTGCTCAATGCCTTCGAAGAGGATGAACCCAGCATCAACCCGGACCACCGTGCATGTGAGAGGGCGCCAGTCTCGTGGTCCGTTCGCCTTGTACCACCGAAGCGCGAGCCCGTGCAGCCAGTTTTGCGCTTCGGGAGAGGAGAGAATCAACGTGTCAACGCCGTCCTCGGCCATCGCTGCCTGGAGCCGGCTCAGCCTGGAGGCGTACTCCTCGTCTGAGAACGCGATATGTGGTTCGGTGCCAGAAATGCGTTCCTGCTGCGCTGAGAGAAATTGGGTAATTGTGGGGTCGAGCATGCTCACCTCTGAGTTCTCTGTCTGTAAATAGCCGTCGGCGGTCTTCATTGAGCCGATTGACCCAAATAATAACATATTATCGTAAGGATGGAAGCATCAATGACTTGAGTGCCGAGCGCGAAGAACTAGTTCTCGTTCTCCACGAGAGTGGCGGCGATGACGTCGGGTGACAGTGTGCTCGACTTTGGGAGACGCTGCTCGCGGTTCAACTGCTCGAGCATCTTTCGCGCTTCCTGAGGATCCACTCCGAGCTGAGCAATTGTCCACTCGTTCAAAATCTCGAGCATAACGTCATTGGTGAAGTTCTCACTCGCTGCGAGGGTACGCACGGCGAGGCCGTCCATGAGTGCGAGTAGGCCGATCGTCAGTGTCGACGGGTCGGCAGTTTCGGGGAGGCGCTGCTGTTCTTTGAGTCGGGTAAGTGCGTCTTCAATCGGTCGCGCCCAGAGTTCGTATACTTGCCTCGCAACGTTGCCGATGTGGGTGGATCGGCCCGATCCCGCCCAAAGCTCGCTCCAGAACCCCCAGCGTTCGGGAAACGACACCGTGCCATATGCGTGGAGTCGGTTTGCCTCAAGGATGACGCGGAGAGGGTCGGTCACGCTCCCCATTCGGGCGATTGTCTCGCTCGAAACCACCTGCATCATTGCTACGAACGCGGCGTCAATGAGATTCTCACGGGTGTCAAAGTAGTGCTGAATGAGCCCGAGGCTCACTCCCGATTCACGGGCGATGTCTTTGAGTTTGGCCGCTGCAACTCCGTCGCGCGCGATGACGCGGATCGCACCGTACAGAATCTCGGCGCGACGCCGTGTGGCGAGGTCGATCTCACGGTGGATCGCGGTGCCACTTGAGGTGTGAAGATCTATCGACAAGGAAACTCCTGGGTGGTGTGAGGGGCCCATCCCTCACAATGCTCTGCGTCTAACCCTATGGTGGCGGCCCGGTCGTAAGGGATCAAGCCTGTTGCAATCTCATTATAATGCGTTATTATGATAATCCAATCGTGCTGACGAAGGAGTCTACGAAAATGAGAATGACATCACTGAAGCTGATTCCCGTGATTGCGGTAGCAGCACTCGCGCTTGCCTCTTGTTCATCAGGCTCCGCGCCCGAATCGGATGGTGAAGAAGGCGGGGGCACACTCGTCTTTGCGAGTTACGGCAGCGCCTATCAAGACGGTCAGAATGAGGCCTTTCTCGCGCCGTGGGCCGAGCAAAATGGTGTCGAAGTACAGAACGACGGCCCGACTGATTACGCAAAGATCGCGCAGATGGTGGAGGCGGGAAGCCCGACGTGGGACGTCGTTGACACCGAACCGTATTTCCCCGTTGCGAACTGTGGCACCCTCGTCGAGGAACTCGACTTCAGCAACATAGACAAGACGCAGTTCCCTGAGGGTACTGTTTCCGATTGCTCGATTCCGATCCTTCAGTACTCGACGGTGGTGATTTACAACACCGATACCTACGCTGGCGCGGACGTGCCGACCTCACCCGCCGATTTCTTTGATGTCGATAAGTTCCCAGGTACTCGAATGATTCCGAACTGGGCCGGCGGTGGTGCGCTTGAGTTCGCGTTGCTTGCTGACGGAGTTGCGCCAGAGGACCTGTACCCGCTCGATACCGAACGGGCGTATAACAAGCTCGACTCGATTAGAGATTCGCTCGAGTTCTGGAACACGAGCTCGGAGTCGCAGCAGTCGATGGAAGACGGCACCGCTGACATGTGGCTCGCGTGGTCGGGACGCGGCTATGAAGCGGAAAAGAACGGTGCTGCCATTGCTCCTGTGTGGCAAGACAACCTTCTCGCGTGGGCAAGCCTGAGCATCATTAAGGGCAGTGAGAATGCGGCAAACGCGCAGAGCTTTATTGAGTTTGCGGCACAAGCCGAACCTCAAGCGCGATTTGCCGAAATCCAACCCTACTCGCCAGCAAACCTTACCGCCGAACCGGAACTCGACGACCTTCAGCAGAAGTGGAATGTTGCGGAGAGTTCGGTGCAGGACCAGGCAGTGGTGACCAACGTGCAGTGGTGGGCGGACAACTCGGGTGACGCTGAGGTTGAATGGCTGGACTGGTCAACAAGCTAAGCGTCGTACCTCGGGCTGGGCGCAGCCAGAACGCGCCCAGCCCCTCAACTACCTGGAGGATCTATGAGACCCTCACGCCTACTCAGCGGCGTAGCGGTAATTCCGGCGATTGTCGTTATCGCAATCTTCTTTCTTTTGCCGATCGGGATCATCATTTACCGATCATTCACCGATCCAGAGCCGGGGTTGTCGCAATACACCGCGGCGCTCACCGATCCAACCGTACTCCGTGTCATCGGCCGCACGTTCCTCATGGCATTCATCGCGGTCGCTGCGTGCATCCTGTTCGGGTACCCGTTCGCGTATCTCCTGACCCTCGTCGGTCCAACCGCCCGCACGCTGCTCATGGTGCTCGTGCTCGTGCCGTTTTGGACCTCGCTCATGGCACGCACGTTTGCGTGGATCTCGTTGCTGCAACGAGACGGACCGGTGTCCGCTGTGCTTGCCTTTTTCGGCGCCGAGAATGTGACGTTGCGGGGCACTGCGGCGGGAGTCATCGTTGCTATCGTGCAGATACTGCTTCCGTACATGATCCTCACGCTCTACACCTCGCTGGCGTCGATTGATCGTAGGCAACTCGCGGCGGCACAGGGGCTTGGGGCCAACCGATTTCGAGCGTTTTTCCAGGTGTACTTACCGCAGTCACTCCCCGGAGTGTTTGCGTCGAGCGCGCTCGTGTTTATCCTCGCACTTGGTTTCTACATCACACCTCAGCTCATCGGTAGCCCGAAGGAGGCGATGATTGCCCAGGTGATCGGTCTGCGAGTCGAAAAGCTTCTTGACTTTGCGGGCGCTGGGGCACTCTCCGGCATTCTGCTTCTCGCAACACTCGGAGTCTTCTCGATTGTGATTCTCGCGATCGCACCACTCAGGCGGGGCATCGCGCAAATGGCAAGCGGGGGTTAGAAACGATGAACGAATCTACTCGTGTGAGGCTTCCGATCAAACTGTGGGTGGGAGTGGCAGCGCTCTTGCTGGTCGCACCGACGCTCATCGTCGTGCCGCTCTCGTTCACGAACAAACGCAGCTTTTCGTTTCCTATCGAGGGATGGTCGCTGCAGTGGTATGAGCATTTCTTCACGAATGACCGGTGGATCGGCTCGCTCATTTCAAGCCTCTGGATAGCGGTCGTTGTGGGCGTGATTGCGACGGTGCTTGGAACTCTCGCGGCTCTCGGCCTTCGCGGGTTACGTTCCCGGCTGTCGGGTGTGGCGCAGGTTGTCATGCTTCTCCCGATTCTCATCCCCGGAATTGTGGCCGCGATTGCCATATTTGGGATGTACCTTCGCTGGGGGTTGAGCGGCTCACCGCTTGGGATCATCGTCGCGCACACGACCCTTGCGCTCCCGTTTGTGCTGATTCCGGTGAGTACGGCTCTGCGCGGGTTCGACGATACGATCACGCGGGCTGCAGCCGTGCTCGGCGCAGGACCGGTTGCCAGGTTCTTGCAGGTGCAATTGCCGATTCTGCTCCCTGGGATCGCGACGGGGTTTGTGTTCGCCTTTGTAACGAGCCTTGATGAGGTCGTCATTTCATACTTCCTGCAGTCGCCGACACTCCGTACGCTGCCCGTGCAAATGTACGGATCTGTGACGGTTGAAACCGACCCGAGTATCGCTGCAGCATCCACGCTGCTCCTCGTGCTTTCGACCATCATCATCCTTATTCCACGCCTGGCACAGGTCGTTAATGAGCGCCGTGCTGCGAATCGACGAGGAGACTCTGAATGACTCACATATCTACGCCCGGTGCGGGGCTCAAGCTTCGAGGGCTCGTGAAGCGCTATGGCGGAACTGCCGCTGTCGAACATGTGGACCTCGACGTTGCGTCTGGCGAATTTCTCACGCTCCTTGGCCCAAGTGGATCAGGAAAGACCACGACGCTTTCGATGGTCGCGGGCTTCACCGAGCCAACTGATGGAAGCGTGGTGATTGACGGGCAGGAGATCACGAAGGTGCCCCCGCACAAGCGCGGACTCGGCATGGTCTTCCAGAACTATTCGCTGTTCTCTCACCTCTCTGTGCGCGAGAACGTCGAGTTTCCGCTGCGCCAACGAAAGGTCGCGAAGGCCGAACGAACACGTCGCGCAATGGAAGCCCTGGAGCTCGTAGAGCTCCAGGGGAGAGCCGAGGCAAAGCCGAGCCAGCTGAGCGGTGGACAGCAACAGCGGGTTGCGCTCGCGCGAGCACTCGTGTTCAACCCGCGACTCCTGCTCATGGACGAACCGTTTGGAGCACTGGATCGCGCCTTGCGAGAGCGGCTACAAATCGAGTTGCGCAGACTGCATCACGAACTCGGCATCACGGTGGTGTTTGTGACGCATGACCAAGAGGAAGCACTCACCCTGTCCGACCGTATCGCGGTGTTCAATGAAGGGCGGATCGAGCAGATCGGCACGCCTCGAGAGCTCTACGAGAAACCAGCGTCGCTCTTCGTTGCGCGATTCATTGGCGAATCCAACGCGTTCACCGGTCAGGTTTCACAAGGAACGTTTGTGAGTAATGCCGGTGTGCGTATCCCTACGACTGCTCCAGATGGGGCTTCCGTCGCAATTGTGAGACCCGAACGGGTGCAAGTTCTTGACCCGGCCGTGACCGCAACGCAAAGCGGGCTCGAGGGTCGTGTGAACGACGTGACCTATCTCGGAGCGCAGCACCGTATCGAAGTGAACACCGACGATGGTCCAGTAATCATCAGGTCGGATACGAGGCTTCCACTTGCTGAGCGGGGGGCGCGAATCGCGCTGAGTTGGGAAGCCACAGACGCAGCCATCTTTCCTGTCCAAGAACAACCGATCGAAACGAGTAACCCATGGACCGCAACCCTCGCCCAATCCACGTCAAGCTAGCAGAGCTAACGCCGATCGACGCGGCATCGGCGCCCACGAAGGTACGCATCAAGCGCATCATCACTCGAGCCGAGCATCAGAGCGAACTCACGCAGGGCGTGTGCTGGATGGATCCCGGAGAGCAGACCAATCGTTGGTCCAGCCGTGAAACCTTCGACTCGAACGAGGCAGAACACTGGTACGGGCCCGTAGATGAGACGTACTACATCATTCGTGGGCACCTCAGGCTCACGTGGGACGAGGGCGTATTTGAGCTTGGGCCGGATGACACGGTCTATCTGGCGCCAGGATGGACGTACCATCTCGAGAACGTCGGCGATGAGCCTGCGTTCTTCGTCTACAACATGACGCCAGCGCAGGAATAACCAGCACCCCATTGCAGGATTCGTAAGGAGTTTGAGATGACGAAGATTGAACCAATGCCGATCCACTTCGATGCGCGTGTGCTCGACCACGACACAGGAAGCGCCTTACACGAGGCAGCGCCGAGTCCCTGGTTCGTCGCCAATGAACCGCACACGGAGGGGCGCCTTCGAATTGAGCGGATGCACGACATCCTTGAGCGGGGGCCGGTCGCCGACGCAGTGCGGTTTGCTCCCGGTCGGCTCGCCACTGTCGATGAGCTCCAGCGCGTGCATGAGGCCGAGTACATCACCGAGGTGCAACAGGCGATCGAGCGGGGTGGCGGATGGGTGACTGGCACGACCCGATTGTCTGCAAATTCGTGGGAGCCGTTGCTCGCAGCGGCCGGGACCGCGCTCGCCGCGGCCGAAACCGTGCTTTCGGGCAGCGCGCCGATGGCCTACGCGCTGACGAGACCGCCGGGACATCACGCACAGCGCGCCCAAGCAGACGGATACTGTTTCTTCAACGGTGTCGCGCTCGCCGCCGATGCGGCACTGCAGGCGGGCGTCGAGCGGGTGCTGGTCATCGACTGGGACGTGCATCACGGCAACGGCACCCAAGATATTTTCTACGAGCGAGACGATGTGCTCACCGTGAGCCTGCACATGGATCACGGTGCGTGGGGCGCGAGCCACCCACAAACCGGTCGCCTCGAGGAACGGGGCCTCGGCAAGGGAGACGGATTCAACCAGAACGTCCCGCTCCCGCTCGGTGCAGGAAACACCGCGTATCTTCGGGCGTTCGAAGAAGTTATCATTCCGCTCGCCGAAAAATTTCGGCCCGGAATGATTGTGTGCGCGAGCGGCCAAGACGCAAGTGCCTATGATCCAAACGGTCGCCACAACGTGTCGATGCCCGGCTTCCGCGGAATAGGTCGCCACGTGCGAGAACTTGCGGACCGGTATTCTGAAGGCCGTGCGATACTCGTGCAGGAGGGTGGCTACAACCCCTCATATGCGCCGTACTGCTTGCTCGCGACGATTGAAGGGCTCCTCGACTCGCACGCGGAAACCTCGGACCCGCTCGCGTATGTTCCAGACCAAATGCTCGGACTCAATGAGTTGTTCGCTGAGATTTCTGGCGAGCTTTCGAGTGAGCGGCTCGCAAAGATCTCTGCCTGAATCAATCAATGCCCCTTCGAGGGGCTGAAGGGCTACCTCGCTACGTCGCTACCTCGCAGCGGGAGCCGCGATGCGCAGTGACGTGAGTTGTTCCTCGCGGGTCGGCAGTGGGTGCACGGTGACGAGTTCGTCGGCGTTTGCGAGCTTTGCAAACTCGGCGAGTTGCTCG
>JBEBUJ010000087.1:0-8488 GCA_040393365.1 Leucobacter denitrificans | reverse complement strand
TGGTGGGCCCTACCGGGATCGAACCGATGACATCCACGGTGTAAACGTGGCGCTCTACCAGCTGAGCTAAAGGCCCTCCGCTCGCAATTGCGAACTCGATTAGTCTAGTAGGAAACGGGGGTGCAAATCGAATCGAGCGCGCAGAATGTGAAGATTCGGCGAGTCGCGCACGCACCCCGTGGGAATACCGTGAGGAACACTCGAGTTGTTGGCTATGCGAGATATTCGCGCGATCAGCAGGAAAGAACAGGTGAAGAGTGGCGGCAGCAAGCACGGTGGTGCAGAACGAGAGCGGATCCACTGGGGGCTTTGAAGCCGGAGAGGCTCTCAAGCGGGCATTTCGGGAGCACCCTGCCGGCATCGGTGTTATTACCGCGCTGACTCCGGACGGCCCGGTGGGGCTGACAGTCTCGAGTGTGGCGTCGGTCGCCGTTGACCCGCCAGCGATTTCGTTCTCCGTGACTCGCGCGACCGGTAGCGCAGGCGGGGTACTGCACGCAGACACATTCCTCGTGCACCTCGTTGATTCGCGTCACGCAGGGATTGCGCAGTCGTTTGCTGTGACCGGTGCAGAACGCTTCACACCCGAGCAAGGGTGGACGAAGCTGCCCACGGGTGAACCGTATCTTCCGACCGTGCGTGTGGCGCTTCGGTGCCGCGCACTTCACACACTCGAGGTTGGTTCGTCGGTCATAGTCGTCGCGGGTGTGCTCGACGCTCACTTCGCTGAATCAGCGGATCCGATGGTCTACCTCGACCGACAGTTCCGGGGTTTGGGTGATCCACTGTAATCGGTGGCGTGAACTACCAGCCACGTTCTTTCCACGCGTCGAGATCCTTGGACTCGGTGGAGATAGTTGTCGCATCGCCGTGTCCGGTGAGCACCCGCGTGTCTCCGGGGAGCACCAGAAGCTTCGACTCGATTGACTCGAGGATCTGGGGAAAGCTCGAATACTCCCAGCGCGTCGCACCCGGTCCTCCTTGGAAAAGCGTGTCTCCAGAAAGGAGTGTGCCCAAAGCGCCAAGGTAAAAGCTCACGGAACCTGGAGTGTGCCCGGGGGTGTGCAACGTCACCAGCTCGGTGCCGCAGACCGAAAATATCGCGCCGTCTTCCAGCTCGAAATCCGGAAGCACATGATTCCCGACCGTCTGCTCCCAGAGAAACAGGTCTGCGGGGTGGAGATACAGGTGGGTATCTAAGTGCGATGCGAGTGCGACTGCAGCATTGACGTGATCTTCGTGGCCATGCGTGAGCAGAATGCCAATCGGATCACGCTCGCCGACGGCCGAGGCAATCTCGTCTGCATCGTGTGCAGCATCGATAATCAGTGCCGAAGCGTCGTCTCCGATGATCCACACATTGTTCTCAATAGGAACACCCTCTGGCGGATACCCAGGCTTGCCCGCTCCGAGTAGCCCCTGAGTGATGACGCGTTCGATGCGAACTTCGTCGACCATGGATGGTTTAGTCAGCTCGCGTGACAATAGTCGTGCACGGAAGCTGGTTGAGCACCCCGTGGCTGACCGACCCGAGCAGTAATCGAGATATTCCTCCGCGCCCTCGGCTTCCGACGACCAACATGTCGGCCTTTGCAGCGACCTGCAAGAGTGCGGTCACTGGGGGAGCCTGAACGATCTCGCGCTGTACCTCGAGGTCAGGGTACCGCGTTGCAAGTCCGGCAACAGCGATGGCAATTGCTTCCTCGGCGGCAGCCTGCTGCGCAGTAACGAGCTCCTCGCTCCAGAGATATTCGAGCCCAGGTGTAAGAGGTGGCATCCATGCGTATACCGCGATGAGTGGTTGGGATCTCAGGGAGGCTTCCTCGGCAGCAAAGGCGAGTGCGAGCTTTGAGGATTCAGAGCCGTCAACACCCACAACGATTCCGGTGCCCACCTCGGTCTGTTCCGCGGGAACGACTGCAACTGGACAGTGCGCGACCGCAGCGACCTTGACAGCACGAGTACCGAACACAGAGCCGGCGAACTTGCTCCCGCTGTGTGCGCCGAGAATCAGCAGATCCGCATGCTTTGATGCGAGTTCGATCTCAGCGATCGGATGCCCCACCACTGCCGTGCCAGTGATCTTGCCAGTAAACCCCAGGGTGGCTGTGGCGTACTCAATCTCGTTCGCGAGCATCTGCTCGGATGCAACCTGTGCCTCCGAGAGAAATGCCACACTTTCCGACAGGAAGGAATCATCTGCAATATGGATAAGTTCGACACTTGCACCGCGATGACGCGCTCGCTCGAGCCCCCAAGCGAGCGCAGTACGCGAATGGTTCGAAGCGTCGACTCCGATGAGGTACTTTTCAGACATGCTGTGATTCCTTCCTATCGGGACATCTCTGCTGGCTACTGCGCGCTGAGTTCTGGAAGCTGAACGGGGTGGCTCCCTGCCAACTGCTCAATCACTCGAACTACCTGACAGCTGTAACCGTACTCGTTGTCATACCAGACGTACAGTACTGCGCTCGATCCCGTCACAATTGTTGCGAGGCCGTCAACGATTCCTGCGCGGTTTGAGCCCACAAAGTCTGTTGAGACGATCTCAGGCGACTCGACATAGTCGATCTGGGTTCGAAGCTGACCGGTGAGTGAAACATGCTGTAAGAACTCGTTGATTTCTTCGCGGCTCGTTTCGGTTTCGAGCTGGAGGTTGAGTACAGCCATCGACACGTCAGGCGTGGGTACGCGGATCGCGTTGCCCGTGAGCTTGCCTTCGAACTCAGGCAGTGCCTTAGCTACGGCCTTTGCCGCACCGGTCTCAGTGAGCACCATATTGAGCGCTGCTGAACGGCCCCGACGGTCGCCCTTGTGGAAGTTATCGATCAGATTCTGATCGTTGGTGTACGAGTGCACCGTTTCAACGTGGCCCTGCGTGACTCCGAATCGGTCATTGAGCACTTTGAGCACGGGGGTGATCGCGTTCGTTGTGCATGATGCGGCGCTCAGGATCTTCTGATCATCGGTGATCTGGTCGTTATTCACGCCGTAGACGATGTTCAGAAGGTCACCCTTGCCAGGGGCGGTGAGCAGGACGCGTGAGATAGCTGAGCTGTTGAGGTGCTGGCTCAGTCCCTCTGCATCTCGCCAGCGCCCGGTGTTGTCAACGAGGATTGCATCTTCGATGCCGTAGCTTGCGTAGTCCACAGAAGCCGGATCATTCGAGTAGATGACCTGAATGCGAACACCGTTCGCGAGAATCACATTCTCGTCTTCGATGACCTTAATGGTGCCGTTGAACGGGCCGTGCACCGAGTCGCGTCGCAGCAGATTCGCACGCTTCTGGAGGTCGTTATCCGAACCGCGACGAATGACGATCGCGCGAAGGTTCAGCCCGTTTCCGCTGCCCGCATGCTCGATCATGATGCGCGCGAGAAGGCGACCGATGCGGCCGAATCCGTACAGCACGACGTCGCGGCCCTTGGTTGGCCTCGTTCCTGCAGCTGCGGCGAGCGCGTCGCGAAGGTAATTCTCGAGATCATCGGAACCCGAAGCTTTGAAGCCGTTTGCTAAGAGTGCGAGATCAACGGATGCGGGACCCGGCTGGATTGCAGCGAGCGCCTCGACGATAGCGGAAGTGTCAGCGAGTGAGAGTTCAACGTCATCGATCTTTCGGGCAAAACTGTGGGCGCGAATGATATCGATTGCGGATCGGCCAATGAGGCTGCGTCCGTGTACAGACATGACGATGTCATGGTCTCGATACAGTTGACCAATGAGCGGAATCATTCGCTCAGCAATTTCCTGCTTTGCGTTCCAGGCCTCAAGGTGGTCAATAGCGGGCTGATTCATCTGAACGGATAGTTCCTTCCGGCTTTATCGGGCGCCGTTACGGATAGGTGCGACCGAAAACTTGTGCTCCGTACAAGTATCCCATGAGCGTGACGCTATATGACACGTCGATTCGGGGATTCATCAGACTACGCGCACACTAGAAAGGTAATGCCGCATCAACGCCTACCGGCAGCTTGTGCGGCAACTGATACTACGTTCGAACAAAGGAACTCACATGTCTGTGAAGAAGCGCGGCATCCTCGCCGCTTCACTCGCGGCTCTTGCCCTCACCGCCACTGCGCTCACTGGGTGTGCGTCTGACGCAAACACAGGCGGAGACGAGGGATCGTCCACCGGCCCGGTCCGTATCGGAGTTGTGCCTGGCGGCCAGCCATACTGGGATGTCTTCGTTGAGGAGGCAGCGAATGAGGGCATCGAAGTCGAGATCGTTGACTTCGCCGAGTACCCGATTCCAAACCCTGCGTTGACCGAGGGGGAGCTTGATCTCAACCAGTTCCAACACATCATTTACCTTGCAAACTACAACGTCGATGCGGATGAGGACCTGGTGGCGATCGGTTCGACAGTTGTGTACCCGATGAATGTGTTCTCGGATAAGTACGACGATCTCGCTGACATCCCAGAAGGCGGCACTGTCGCAATTCCAAACGACGAGTCAAATCGTGCCCGCGCGCTGCTGGTGTTGCAGAAGCTCGGACTCATTGAACTCAAAGACGGCGGAAGCGCTACCTCGAGTCCTGACGACATTATCGCCGAGAACTCGAAGGTGACCGTGACGGAAGTAGCGGCGGACATTATTCCGGTCTCCCTGCCAGACGTCGACGCTGGGGTAATCAATAACGACTACGTCGAACCCGCGGGTCTCGACTTCGCGGATTCTCTCGGTGCAGACAGCGCCGATGACCCAGCGGTCGCTCCGTACACCAATATCTTTGCGGCGCGCTCAGAAGATGCAGACAACGAGACCTACCTGAAGCTCGTTGACATCTACCAGAACAATGAAAAGGTTCAGGCAGCAGTGAAGGATTACGTTGGTGACGGTGCGGTGCTCCTGCAGACGCCACGGGAGGAACTCGCCAAGATTCTCGCCCAGGCTGAAGAAGATTACCGCGCATCTAAGGGCTAAACTAAGGGTCTTATGACTCGCGTTGAACTGCTCTCCGTCGGGAAGCGCTATCCAGCGCGAGGCCGATCCGCCACTGAAACCGTGGCCGTCGATGACGTATCTATTGAGATCGCGTCGGGCGAGATCCACGCGGTCATTGGATACTCGGGAGCTGGCAAGAGCACACTGCTCAGGCTGGTGAACGGGCTCGAACGGGCGACAAGTGGTCAGATCTTCATTGACGGTGTCGAGATCACCGGGTTAACCGAGTCGAAGCTCCGTCATGTTCGATTGCGCATCGGAATGATCTTCCAGCAGTTCAATCTCTTTCACTCGAAGACGGTCTTCAAGAACGTGGAGTACCCGCTTATCGTGGCGGGTACTCCACGTGAGGAGCGCAGGGCCCGAGTGTCCGAGCTTCTGAGCTACGTTGGACTCGAGCAGTATGCGCACACCCACGTTGAGCAGCTTTCAGGCGGGCAGAAGCAACGGGTCGGCATCGCGCGAGCGTTGGCCACGAATCCCGGCCTCTTGCTCGCCGATGAGGCAACGAGTGCACTGGACCCAGATACCTCGCGCGAGGTCCTCGAACTTCTCGCGCGAGTCAATCGAGAATTCGGCATCACCATCCTGCTGATCACGCATGAGATGGACGTGGTTCGCGAGATCGCGCAGCGCGTGACGGTGATGGAGGGCGGCCGTGCCGTGGAGCAGGGCGACGTCTTTGATGTTTTCTCGTCACCTCAGACTGATACGACGCGTCGCTTCGTGTCTACCGCGCTACCCACGGTTCCCGACCCAGAACACTTGCTGGCCCTGCGCGAGAAACACAGAGGCAAGCTCATCTCCGTGACCCTTCGCGACGGCGGGGTTGATCAGCCGGTTGTTTTTCGCACGCTCGCCGACCGGGGTATTGGTGTGAGTATTGTGCACGGAGGAATTACCGACGTGGGTGGTCGCTCGTTCGGCAAGCTCACGCTCGAGCTCATCGGTGAAGGCGTGCAGGTCGAGCATGCGATCGCTGCGCTCGCGCAGGAAACAGAACTCGAGGTGCTCGCCTAATGGATCGCCTCATTGAGCTGCTTCCAAAAATCGCAGATGCCACGCTCGAAACTCTCGTCTATGTGAGTTTCGCGATGCTCCTCGGTGGAGTGTTTGGCCTCATCATTGGAGTTCTGCTCACCACGACGAGGCAGGGTGGCATCCTGCAAAACACCCCGGTGTACTGGGTGCTCAACTTCTTGGTGAACTTTTTCCGACCGATTCCGTTCGTGATTCTCATTCCCGTCATCATGCCCCTCGCACGTGTCATCACGGGCAAAGGCATCGGTGGGCCCGCGCTGATCGTGGCTCTGGTGGTGGCAGCGTCGTTCGGTATATCTCGTCTGGTCGAGCAAAACCTGCTCACGGTGCCTCCGGGGCAGATCGAGGCAGCGCGCGCGATGGGGGCGAGTCCAATGCGGATCCTGCTCACCGTGCTCATCCCAGAGGGCCTCGGCCCGCTCGTGCTCGGGTACACGTTCGCCTTTATCGCGGTCGTGGACATGTCGGCGATGGCGGGCGTCGTCGGCGCTGGCGGGCTCGGTAACTTTGCGCTGCAATACGGCTACCGTCAGTTCAACCCTTGGGTGACCTGGGCGTCAGTGCTCATCATCGTCGCGCTCGTTCAGCTGATTCAATTGCTCGGCAACGTCATCGCTCGCAAGTTGTTGCGACGCTAGCTCGCGGAGAGCCGGTACCCTCAAGGCATGGCTTCCTACACCCTTGCAGACCTTCGTAACGTCACCAACGAACTCTGGCCAGAGGCTATCGCTGAGGATTGGGACCGAGTGGGGCTCGTCAGCGGTCGAGGCGAGGGCCCGATCCACCGAGTTTTGCTCGCTGTAGATGCGGTACGTGCGACCGTTCGCGAAGCGCTGCACTGGAAGGCCGATGCGCTCATCACGCATCACCCGCTGCTCCTCAGAGGGATCCACACGGTCGCAGAGGACACGAGTAAGGGCGCACTGCTTGCCGAGCTCATTCGTGGGGACTGCGCGCTGATTGCGGCACACACAAACGCTGACCAACCCGAGGGAGGCGTCTCTGATGTCATCGCTTCGAAGCTTGGGGTGCTTGATGCTGCGCCGATTGTGCCACTCGAGCCGGGGCATTCTTCCGGCATCGGCAGAGTGGGTATGCTTTCGGAGCCGATGCCGCTTCGTGCATTCGCCGAGCGTGTCGCGACCCAGCTTCCTCAGACGGTGAGTGGCGTTCGCGTCGCCGGCGATGATGAGCGCCTGGTGCAGCGGATCGCACTGCTCGGGGGAGCTGGCGATAGCTTGCTCGACCACCCGCTCGTGCGCTCAGCGGATGTGTATCTCACTTCCGATCTCCGTCACCATCCCGCGCAGGAGTCATTGGAACGTTCTGCAGTTGTCTCTGGCCCGGCGCTCATAGACGTCGCTCACTGGGCAAGTGAGTCACTGTGGCTCGAAGCAGCCGCAACCGTGCTCAGAGAGAGGCTCCCGGCTGTTGAGTTTCGTGTGAGTGCGATTCGCACCGACCCGTGGGATTTTGCCGTCTGGCAGTAGGCTTATGCGTATGAAGGCTACCCAGCGCCAGCAGCAACTGCTGCTCGACATCCAGCAGCTTGACCATCAAATTGCAAGACTGAGGAAGCAATTCGATCAATTGCCAGAACGCAACGAACTCCAGGCGCTCGAGAGCGAACGAGAGGCCGTGCGAAACACGTTCATGGATGCACAGCGCGAACTCGATACTCGTCGTCTCGAACTCAGTCGCATCGAATCCGACGTGCAGGTGGTTGAGCAGCGGCTTGAGCGCGATAACGCGCTCATTGCCGCAAGTACCTCGAGCAAAGAAGCGGTTTCCATCCAATCAGAGATCGACACGCTCATGCGGCGCAAATCAGATCTCGAAGACCGAGAACTCGAATCCATGGAGGTCGTCGAGTCTGCCGAGGCGGTGCTGACCGAGGCGGAGACCTTGCTCGCAGGAGTGAACGCCCGCCGCGACGCCATTCAAGAGCGCATTGAGCGCGCAGAACAGGCGATTGAGGCACAGCGCGCAGAGGCCAACGAACAACGAGCAAATATCGGAGCGGAAGTGCAAGGGGACCTGCTGGCACTATACGAGAAGATTCGTTCACAGGTCGGCATCGGAGCCGCACGGCTCCACGGCAACGTGTCTGAGGCGAGCGGAATGTCGCTCACGCCTGCCGAGCTCAGCGACATTCGGGCAACGAGCCCAGATGAAATCGTGCTGTGCCCCACGACAGGCGCGATTCTTGTGCGTGACTCTGAGTCAACAGACGCACAGGTACACTAGAGGTCGGAACGGGTCGGCGGACGGTCGCGTCGCGGGTGCTTGCACTACGCGCCGAGGAACGTCCGGGCTCCGCAGGGGAGAACGGTGGGTAACACCCACCCGGGGTAACCCGCGAGAAAGTGCAACAGAGAGTAGACCGCCTATTGAGGTTCGCCGAGATAGGTAAGGCTGAAAGGGTGGTGTAAGAGACCACCGGCGTTCGTGGTGACACGGGCGGCCAGGTAAACCTCGTTCGGAGCAAGGCCAGACAGCAGA
>JBEBUJ010000086.1:0-8545 GCA_040393365.1 Leucobacter denitrificans | reverse complement strand
TCGAAACTGGATGCGCGCGCGTGAATCCGGCCTGCACAGCGAGACGCTTGGTGACATTCGTCAACTCACTCCTGTCTGCAGTGAGCACGGAAGTGACTCAGCGAGTTTTGATGAGGTACTTGAGCTTCTTGTCCAAGCTGGTCGGAGTTTGCCCCACGCACTCGCGATGATGGTGCCAGAAGCTTGGGAGACTGAGAATGGTCTCAGTCCGGAACTCCGAGATTTTCTCGAGTATCACTCTCTCGTCATGGAGCCGTGGGACGGCCCTGCCGCAATGATCGCCACTGACGGTACAGAACTCGTCGCCACGCTCGACCGAAATGGCCTTCGACCGGGGCGCTATCAAATCACTCGTGATGGCCTGCTCATCATCGCGAGTGAGACCGGGGTGCTTGAATTTGATCCGGCCCGTGTGATTAAGCGGGGGCGTCTGCAACCTGGACGAATGCTCGCTGTCGATCTTGCGAACGGCAGGATGCGTGAAGACGCGGAGGTGAAGGCTGAGCTCGCCGCGCTTGAACCTTGGGGGGAGTGGCTCGAAGAGGGAAGGATTCGGCTTGCCGACCTTCCTGAGCGGGAGCACCTCGTGCATCCTCCAGCATCGATAGTGCGGAGACAGCGTACATTCGGATATACCGAGGAAGACCTGCGTCTCGTTCTCACTCCAATGGCTCGGGAGGGCATTGAGCCCCTTGCAGCAATGGGCACAGACACGCCAATCGCTGCCTTGAGCGAGCGGCCGAGACTCATCTTTGACTACTTCGTGCAGCAATTCGCTCAGGTGACCAATCCGCCTCTTGACGCGCTGCGCGAGGAGCTCGTGACGAGCCTCGTCACGAGCATCGGTCCGCAACTCAATCTCCTCACGCAGTCCCCGGCGCACGCGCGGCAGGTCATTCTCGATTTCCCGATCATTGACAACGATGCGCTCGCACGGATCCAGCATTTTGGCGAAGATCCCTCTACTGAGCGCACAGTCACGATCCGCGGCCTGTATCCCGTGGACTATCACGGGAAAGGACTGAGCGATCGGATCGCCGAAATGTGTGCGGAGGCGAGCGCAGCCATTGATGCGGGTGCCGAGTTCATCATCATTTCTGACCGCGACTCGGATAAGGATCTCGCACCCGTGCCCTCGCTTCTCGCGATCTCAGCGGTGCACCACCATCTGATTCGCGCTGGGAAGCGCATGCAAGTCGCTTTGATCGCTGAGGCCGGGGATGCGCGAGAAGTGCATCACGTCGCAGCGCTTGTCGGCTACGGTGCTGCCGCTGTCAATCCCTACCTCGCTATGGAGTCTGTGGAAGCTCTCGTACGCTCGGGGGAGCTAACGTCTGCAGACGGCACGGAACTCACCGAAGCGGAGGCAGTGCACCGGCTCATCAAGGCGCTCGGCAAAGGCATGCTCAAAGTGATGAGCAAGATGGGCATCTCTACCGTTGCATCGTACTGCGGCGCGCAGACATTCGAGGCGATCGGGCTGGGACAGGATCTCATAGACGAGTATTTCTCTGGCACGCACTCGCGACTCGGTGGCGTAGGTATTGACGTACTTGCTGCAGAAATTGCGCAACGCCATCGGAGAGCGTATCCCGACGACGCCGCCTCGTTTGCTGGGCGGCGGCTCGAAACCGGTGGCGAGTATCGGTGGCGCAGGGGAGAGGAACCCCACCTCTTCGATCCCGAAACCATCTATAAGCTCCAGCACGCCACTCGCACGGGCAGGCGCGAGATCTTTACCGAGTACACACGTCGGGTGAACGAGCAGCAAGAGCGCCTCATGACACTTCGCGGACTCATGAAACTCACTCCACAGCGCGAGCCGGTCTCGATCGAGGAAGTTGAACCGGCCGAATCAATCATGCGTCGTTTTGCCACCGGTGCGATGAGCTATGGCTCCATCTCACCTGAGGCTCACGAAACCCTGGCGATCGCGATGAACATGATCGGCGGAAAGTCGAATACGGGCGAGGGCGGTGAGAGCGATGAACGGCTGCTTGATCCTGAGCGCAGGAGCGCCATAAAGCAAGTCGCGTCTGGCCGGTTCGGCGTGACGAGCATGTACCTGACTCACGCAGATGAGATTCAGATCAAACTTGCGCAGGGCGCGAAACCTGGCGAAGGCGGTCAGTTGCCCCCTGCGAAAATGTATCCGTGGATCGCGCGTACGCGTCATGCGACCCCTGGCGTTGGCCTTATTTCTCCACCGCCGCATCACGACATCTACTCAATCGAAGATCTCAAGCAGCTCATCTTCGACCTGAAACGAGCGAACCCCGCGGCGCGGATCTCGACGAAACTGGTGTCGCAGGGTGGCATCGGGGCCGTGGCCTCAGGTGTTGTGAAGGCCCTCTCTGACGTCGTGCTGGTGTCTGGGCATGACGGTGGCACCGGCGCGAGTCCGATGAACTCGCTGAAGCACGCGGGATCGCCGTGGGAGCTCGGGCTTGCAGAGACCCAGCAGACACTGATGCTCAATGATCTCCGAGAGCGCGTCACGCTGCAGGTTGACGGACAGTTAAAGACCGGTCGGGATGTGGTGATCGCCGCTCTGCTTGGGGCAGAAGAATTCGGATTCGCAACCGCTCCGCTCGTGGTGTCCGGATGCATCATGATGCGGGTGTGCCATCTCGATACGTGCCCAGTCGGCGTGGCAACACAAAACCCAGAGCTCCGTTCGCGATTCACCGGACAGGCCGAACATGTCGCTAACTTCTTCCGCTTCATTGCGGCTGAGGTACGCGAGATTCTGGCGTCACTCGGCTACCGCACACTCGATGAGGCTGTGGGAGACACACAGTCGCTCAATATCGATGAGGCTGTACGTCACTGGAAAGCGGAGGGGCTTGACCTGACGCCAATTCTCCGGGGACCAAAGTTTGCAGAGCATGCTCCCAGGCGACGTGGTGTCGCACAAGTGCATGACTTAGAGACACACTTTGACAAGGCCCTCATCGAGATGTCTGCTGAGGCCTTGCAGTTCCGTGATCCAGTGGTGATTACGCTGCCGATCCACAATACTGACCGTGCGGTCGGGACCATGCTTGGACACGAGGTGACGAAGCGCTTCGGCTCCCAGGGATTGGCGCCGGAAACAATTGACATCACGCTGACCGGATCGGCCGGGCAATCGCTTGGGGCATTCTTGCCCGCGGGTATCACGCTTCGGCTCGTTGGCGACGCAAACGACTATGCCGGCAAGGGATTGTCAGGCGGCGAAATCACCATGCGCCCATTCCCTGACGCAGGTCATACGGGTGATGCAAATGTCATCGCCGGAAACGTGATCGGATACGGCGCGACAAGTGGATCAATGTGGATCGGCGGAGTCGTTGGCGAACGATTCCTCGTGCGTGGATCCGGCGCCACGGCAGTGGTTGAAGGAACGGGCGACCACGCGCTTGAATACTTCACGGGCGGCTTCGCCCTGATCCTCGGGCCGACGGGTCGCAACATTGGGGCCGGTATGTCTGGCGGTGAAGCCGTGATCCTTGATCTTGATCCGCTCAATGTGAACTCGGCCGAGCTTGCGAGTGGAGCGCTTCGACTCGAACCACTTTCTCAGGTGACCCGCGAGAAGGTGCGTAAGCTCCTGCAGCGACACCTCGAACAAACTGGTTCCGCTCGTGCTCGACAGCTCCTCGAGAGCATTGAGGCGGATCCGGAAGTAGCGTTTGCCACATTTACCAGGCTCATTCCGCGCGAGTACTCGCGCGTGCTCGAGATTCGGGAGAAGGCGGCGCGTGAAGGGCACGACCCTGATGGGGACCGAGCCTGGGAGCAGATCTTGGAGGCAAATCATGGCTGATCCCCGTGGATTTTTGAAGGTACGTGAGCGTGAGCTTGCACCCAAACGTCCTGTCGCACTTCGGCTCATGGATTGGCGCGAAGTCGTCGATCCTGCAGACCCATCGATGGTAGCCCGCCAGGCCTCACGCTGCATGGACTGCGGCGTCGCGTTCTGTCACCAGGGCTGCCCGCTCGGAAATCTGATCCCTGAGTGGAACGACCTGACCTGGCGCGGGCGAGAGCGCGAAGCCCTCGATCGGTTGCACGCAACGAATAACTTTCCGGAGTTCACCGGCCGCGCGTGTCCGGCGCCGTGCGAATCCGCCTGTGTGCTTGGCATTAATCAACCGGCAGTGACGATCAAGCAGATCGAGAACAACATTATTGACGAGGGTTTCGCCCACGGCTGGGTTGTACCTCAGCCCCCCGAACGACTCACCGGTCAAACCGTCGCAATCGTCGGCTCGGGCCCTGCAGGGCTCGCCGCCGCTCAGCAGCTGACGCGCGCGGGGCACACGGTCGCTGTGTACGAGCGCGACGAAGAGCCGGGTGGCCTGCTGAGGTTCGGGATCCCAGACTTCAAGCTCGAGAAGACCTTGGTCGCGAGGCGGATCGAGCAAATGAAAGCTGAGGGCACCCGTTTCCGGTGCGGTGTCACAATCGGCGAGGACATGTCGTGGCACGAGTTGCGTCGGCGTTATGACGCGGTGATTGTGGCCACCGGAGCCACGGTGCCGCGGCCACTTGACCTGCCCGGGCGTGAACTTACTGGGATCCACTATGCGATGGAGTATCTGACAGCGTCGAACCGCGCCCAGTTCGGGTCAGGAGACCTGAGCCACATCGATGCCGCTGGAAAACACGTGGTCGTCATCGGTGGAGGCGACACGGGGTCTGACTGTATCGGCACGGCTCATCGCCAGGGAGCCGCGTCGGTGACCAGCCTCGCAATCGGCCGCATGCCAGGCGCAGAGCGAAGCGACTCCGAGCCGTGGCCCGTGCATCCGAAGCTTTTCGAGGTCTCGAGTTCTCACGAAGAGGGGGGCGACCGCTCCTTTCTCGTTTCGACCGTCGAGTATGTTGGCGACGCGAGCGGTCACATTCGGTCGCTGAAAGTCGCGGAGACGCAGTACACCGACATGGGTCGGGTTCCGACCCCCGGAACTGAGCGACTCATCGATGCGGATCTCGTATTCATCGCCATGGGATTCGTGGGGCCTGAGCCGCTCGAGGAGGCCGAGGTTCCACTGCCGCTCGGAGCTGCAGGTGGGTTTGATCGCCAGAGTGACTTCTCAACTGAGCTTCCGGGTGTGTTTGTCGCTGGAGATGCGGGCCGCGGACAGTCGCTTATTGTATGGGCGATCGCGGAGGGGCGCGCGGCGGCAGCCTCGGTGGACGCATATCTCACCGGCGGAACTGTGCTTCCGTCGCCAGTCGGAGCCCACGACCGCGCGTTCGCCTGAGCATTTGCGTGAACCTGCGAGGCAAGGAATATCCTCGAAGTAGACGGTGCGCCGTTTGTCGAATACCGAGGAGGAAACAGCAATGTCTATTGTAGTGTTCGGTGGGAGCGGGTACGCGGGTGGCCATATCGTTGAGGCTGCGGCGGTGCGTGGACTCGACGTGAAGTGTGTGACCCGCAAGGAGTCTGCGACGCAGATTGCAGGCGTGACGTACGCACTTGGCTCTCTGCTCGATTCCGGCGACCGTTCGAAGGCGCTGGAGGGCGCCGAAGTTCTGATTGTTGCGGTTTCGCCGCGAGGCGACATGGCGGGCAAAACACGAGGAGCAATTGCCGACATCGCACTGGACGCAGAGCGTGCGGGAGTGCGTCTCGGCGTAATTGGAGGTGCGGGTTCGCTGCTCGTGAGCGAGGAGGGGCCGAGACTCTTCGAGCTCGATGACTTTTCTGAGGAGTATCGTCCTGAGGCGCGGGAGATGACAGGGGTGCTCGATGATCTCCGGGCCCATGACGGGCCACTCGACTGGTTTTTTATCAGCCCGGCTGCAGAGTTTGGCGCGCATTCGGCGGGGGAGTACCTCGGCGAGTACCGTGTAGGAGGGGATGTGCTTCTCACCGATGACCAGGGAAGGTCTGCGATTAGCGGGGCCGATTTCGGAGTCGCCGTCGTCGACGAGATTGAGTCACCGGTGCACCACCGTGCTCGCTTTACTGTCGCATACTGAATATGGGAGAGACAATCCTCTCGGCCGATTCAGGGCTTCTCGATCTGCTCCGGAGCGATCTGAAGTCGGCAGAGTACGTCACAGACGAACTTGTTGCACTCTGGGGTGCGCCCGCAGAGCGATCCCGTCAGCGTGGAGTGTTGCACCCAGCCTCTCGGGTGCTTCGTCAGCGAGAAATACGACCACTTGTCACCCTCGCGAGGCTGTTTCTCTTAGGTGAAAACGTTTCGGTGGGTGATCTCGAACTCGCACTCCCGCAGCTCGGTGTCTCGGGGGCGGTGCAGCTCGGCATTGTCTCCGTGCTCCCGGAGCAGATCGGTGAGAGAGAGCGCTGCAGAGCTGAGCTGTCGCTGAATGTGGTGTCATTGCCTGATCCAGCGATGCCGCCTGACCTGATGCAGCCATACGATGCCGCTCGGCCCATCGTGCACTGGTGGATCCTGTCAGACCTCGATGACGCGTTGCGACGAGCGCCGATGAAGCCCGATCACGTCATGGGGGTCGGAGGAGCCACGCGAACGTTACTCGCACAAATACCGGTAGGGGGCGGCACGCCTACCCGGGCGGAACGTGCGTTGGATCTTGGAACCGGCAGCGGGGCAGTGGCCATGTACTTGGCTCGGGCGGGAGTTCCAGAGGTCATTGCAACCGATATTTCCGAGCGTGCACTTCTCCTCGCCCGAGCAAACGCGGTGCTGAATGGGGTGGCTGCTCGCATCGAGTTCCGACAGGGAGATCTCTTCGACCCAGTTCACGAGGAGGAGTTCGATCTCATCGTGTCGAATCCTCCGTTCGTCATCACTCCGCGCGCTGAGCGGGAGAATGACGCTGCCCTCCCGCAATACGAGTACCGCGACGGTGGGTTGATCGGCGATGAACTCGCTGCACGGGTCGTTCGCGAGGCACCGATCCACTTAGCCGAGCATGGGATGCTCATCTGTCTCGCGAACTGGGAAACCCCGTGGGGCGGTGACGGTCTCGCGCGTGTTGAGCAGTGGATCTCGGACGCCGCAGAAACGTGCGCTCTCGATGCGTGGGTCATCGAGCGTGACGTCGTTGACACCGTGCAGTACGCCGAGACCTGGGCCCGAGATGGCGGCGCGCGAGTCGGGAGTTCAGAGCACACTCAGCTCGTTTCGGCATGGCTTGATGATTTCGATGTGCGAAGGATCGTGTCGATCGGTCTCGGGTCAATTCGGCTCCAACGTACTCGTTTTGAGGCTGGTATCGTGCGTTCTGAGCAAGCGATGGGCGCATTTACAGGCGATTGGCCAGGACTGGCGCTGCACTCCGCATTCGTGGCGGGAGTAGGGGCGGAACGGATGAGCGATGCCGATGTGCTCGCATCGCACTGGGTGTGCAGCGCACGAGTGCTCGAAGAGCGCGAGCATCGACCGGGGCAGGAGGCACCTCGGGCATTGCGGCTCGTCGTCGATGCTCCGATCGGACGTCGGATAGATGTCGATCCACTACTCGCTGCCGCGATCGGTGCGAGTGATGGTGACCTCAGCCTGTCGCAGATCGCCGGGGCACTCGCGACGTTGTTCGAGATTGATGAGACTGAGACGTCGGAAGCACTCGTGCAGGGAATGCGGGAGCTCGCATGGTACGGCATGGTCACACCCTCGTCTCGATAGAATAGGCGAGTGCTTTTGCGAACGATCGACCTCAGGGGTCGCGAACTCTCCCGCGCCGAACTTCGTGCGCTTGTTCCGCGTGCAGCGATGAGTGCAGACGATGCGGCAGAACGTGTGCGGCCTCTGATCGATGCAGTTGCCAGCCACGGCGAGGCGGCACTGCGAGAGCAGGCTAAGCATTTCGACGGCGTCGACGGGCATTCGCTTCGCGTGCCAGAAGCACAGATTGAGGCATCACTCGCGACGTGCCCGCCCGATGTCGAAGCTGCCTTGCGTGAACTCATTGCGAGACTTCGTAAGGGCTCTGCGGCACAGATTCCAGATCCGCGCGTGACCACCCTAGCGTCTGGCGCGACTATTCGGCAGCGATGGCAACCGGTATCGAGAGTCGGGCTGTATGCGCCCGGCGGCAAAGCAGCGTACCCGTCGTCAGTCATTATGAACGCCGTTTCCGCGCAGACTGCGGGCGTCGAGAGCCTCGCGCTCGCTTCACCCGCGCAGCGCGATAACGGTGGCCTGCCGCACCAGGCGGTGCTCTGGGCCGCTGCACTCTGCGGCATCACAGAGCTGTATGCGATTGGTGGCGCGGGTGCCATCGCCGCATTTGCGCACGGGGTTCCCGAGATCGGGCTTGAACCGGTAGACATGGTGACGGGTCCCGGGAACATCTTTGTCGCGGCGGCGAAACGGGTGGTGAACGGCATCGTCGGAATCGACGCTGAAGCGGGCACGACCGAGATCCTCATTCTTGCCGATGAGACAGCGGATCCCATGTATCTCGCGGCAGACCTCATCAGCCAGGCCGAGCATGACGAAGCCGCGGCATCAATTCTTGTTACAGATTCGCCTGAGCTGGCCGCGCACGTGCGATCCCAAGTTGCAACGCGAGTCGACACCACTGAGCATGCTGAGCGTGCGCGTACGGCACTTGC
>JBEBUJ010000085.1:0-8638 GCA_040393365.1 Leucobacter denitrificans | reverse complement strand
CAGAACTCGAGGCCGACGTCCGATCCTTCCTCGACAAGCTTCAGTAGCCTGGCTGACGTCCGTTACAGCACGTCGCGGTGCGCTTCGCGCAGGTCTTCGACTGCACGGTCGAGCGATGGATCGTCTCCGCGCGCGAGCCCCGCATACTGCAGCACGATGCCGTCTGAGGTCGGAATCGCCTTCACCCACACACGTCGCCTCGGCACAAAGAGCGACCAGAGCAGACCTCCCAGTGAGAGGAGTGCGAACAGCAGCACTCCGATCTGGAACGGGTTCTGCATCACGTCGAACGATGCGTAGCGCGGCACGTCGGTGAGGGTGACCGTTCCGAGGCCGTCTGGCAGTTCTGCAGTCTCCCCCGGGCGCAGTTCGAGCGAAGGAACCTCGATCGCGCGGCCCGTGAGCTGTGTCATACCATCAGTCTCGAGCACATATACCGACTGGGGAATGCCGTCGTCGACTCCGAGGTCGCCCTCGAATGCGTCAAGCGTGAGCACGGGGTTCTCAAGGTCTGGGTAGTTCGACGTGTACGCGCCCGATTCGAGCTTGGTCTGCGTCGGGTAGAAGAAGCCTCGAAGCCCAAGCTGCACCGCATCACCGTTCGCATCGGTAAGCCCGTTGAGCACCTTCACGACGCCGATTGAGGTGAGGTTTGGATCTGCGCCCTGGGGAATGAAAGGCACCGACTCTTCGAACACGACTTCGCCGTCGGCGTTCTTGATTGACAGGGTCGGCGCGTACCCGTTGGCCAAGAGATACACCGGCGAGCCGTGCACGCGCAGCGGGTGGTTCACCCGGATAATCTCGCTCGACTCCGCGCCCTCCGGGGTCGTGAGCGTCATGCTCGCGATGAAGTTCTTCACCTGGCCGATGGCATTGTTGTTGCCATCATCTGGGGTGATGTAGCTCACGTCAAGGTCGTCGAGCCTCAGGCTAAATGGTTCGAGCGATGATGGATTGAATGCACGCCCAGACTTCGCGGAGTCGTAATCGATGAGCTGGTTCACGAAGGTTTCCCCCTCGGTAATCACCCGCTGCCCGTTGAAAGTGAACGCACTTCCGAGCCCCACGCACACGAGCACCCCGAGCAGCGCGAAGTGGAAGATGAGGTTGCCGGTCTCGCGAAGGTAGCCTCGCTCGGCCGACACCGAAACCTCTGAAACGCCACGCACCGACGCTTCCTGCACCTCGACGCGGTATCGCTGGCGCTTCAGCAGTGCGGCGGCTGATTCGACCGCTTGCTTGGCGAAGTTCAGGCGCTCTGCCTCGGTCGCCTCACTGTTTGTGACACGAATCTCTGAGAACCCGGCCATGCGGTTAAGCCGCGCAGGAGTCTTTGGGGGCGTTCCGCGCCACGCCTTCCAGTGATGAACTAGTCGCGGCAGCACACAACCGATGAGCGAAATGAACAGCAGCAGGTAGATGGCCGAGAACCAGACCGAACCATAGACGTCGAAGGCCTGGATCGGAAACGCATCGAGAATCTTGAAGAGCGTCGGGTGTTCCTCCTCGTACTGGATCACGCCGTTGGGATCCGCGCCCCGCTGCGGCACGAGTGAGCCGGGGATCGCGGCAACCGCAAGCAGCAAGAGCAGAATCAGCGCGACCTTCATGCTCGTAAGCTGACGCCAGAACCAGCGCCCCCAACCGATCAGGCCGAGCTCGGGGTTCGTGACGGCGCGCTCTGGGGCGCCCGATCCATCATCGTAATCAGAGGGGCGTGACATAGCCGCCGATCACCACCTGCAGTTGGTTCATTATGAGGCTCCATACGCCGGTCACCATGAGCAGACCGATGGCAATGAGCAGCACACCACCGACGATGTTCACCGCGCGAATGTGCCGCTTGAAGAAGCTGAGGGTCTGTGTCATCCAGCCGAAGCCGAAGGCGGCCAGGATAAACGGCAGCCCAAGCCCGATGCAGTAGAGAGCGGCGAGGATTGCGGCCCGCGGGGCCGACCCCTGCTGCATTGCTAGAAGCCCGACCGTGCCGATTGTTGGCCCGAGGCACGGTGCCCACCCGATTGCGAACACCACACCGAGGAGCGGAGCTCCCGCGAGTCCGACCTTCGGGCTGAACTTCATGCGACTGGTGCGCTGCAGCCGTGAGAACGCTCCCATGAAGACCAAACCTAAGACAATGACGATGACGCCCATCACCCGCAGAATCACGTCTTGGTAGTCGAGGTACCAGGTGCTCGCCCCCACGACCCCCGACAGCATGAGCAGCAGCACGAACACCGCGGTAAAGCCGAGCACGAAGAGCAGCGCGCCGAGCACCATACGGCGCCGTTCAACCACCGCCGCCCGCTTGGGGTCAGCCGCAGCGGCACTCGGGGCGCCCGCGATGCCCGAGACATAGGCGAGATAGCCCGGGATGAGTGGAAGTACACACGGCGAGAGGAAGGAAACGAGACCAGCGGCGAGCGCGATCGCAGCGGCGACAAGCAGTTGACCGTTTGCGATCGTCTGCTGGATATCCATCAGCTCGCGTCCGATGCAGCGGCATCCGAGGCTTCAGTGCCAGTGGTCGCGACACCCGAATCGGACTCTGCGAGCGTCTCCGCTGATGCCGACGCTGACATCTCAGCCAGCGTCTCCGAGATGAGGGTGCGCAACTGCGATGCGCCAGCGAGTTGGCCTACGACGCGGTGCGCAACGCGCCCTTCAGCATCGAGCACGAGCGTGGTGGGCACTGCGTTCAATGGAATCTGTCCCGCAAACGCACGCTGCACCGACCTACCGCCAGGGTTGTCCAGGATCGAAGGATACTCAATACCGAACTGCTCGGCGAACTGGATCGCCTGCGCCGCCTGATCCCTCGTGTTCACCCCGACGAATTGCACGCCTTCCGGCGCGAACTCGTCGTACGCCTCCTCGAGATCCGGCGCCTCCGCACGACAGGGTGCGCAGCCGGCATACCAGAAGTTCACGACCGTGACGCTGCCAATGGTGTCGGTCGATCCAAACGCTTCGCCGTGCTCTGTTTCACCGGCGAACTCGACGGGTTCGCCGCGCTCTGAGGCGGGCAGCGAGTACGACGATCCATCGCCAGCTACGTAACCTTTATCGCCTCCGTCTTGCCACTGCTGCGAGAGGTTATCGGCCTCGCTCGTGCTGCATCCGGTGAGCGCGAGGGCCGCTATGGCCGCGAGGGCCGCGGCGAACTTCGCGCCCCTCATACGGCTCCCACGTCGAGCGCATCGTCGAGCAGCCCGTCTGCCGGGATACGGTAGTCGACTTCGAACCAGCGTTCGCCGCGGCGTTCAAAGCTTGTGATGCTCGAGAGCGCGCAGCGGCGCGATGCCGGGTTGTGGAACAGGGGCTTGCCCGCAATATCTAGGTGCGCCATCCAAATCGGAGACTGGTGCGAGACCATCACGATGTCGCCGTCAGCGGTGTTCTCCCACGCATCGTCCATGGCCTCACGCACGCGCGCCGCAACCTGACGATACGGCTCGCCCCAACTCGGGCGAAATGGGTTCACAAACTTGTGCCAGTAGATCGGATTCTTGAACGCCGCCTTGGGTCCAGAGTTCACTTTGCCCTCGAAATAATTCGTGGGCTCGATGATGCGTTCCTCGGTCTGAATGTCAAGGTTCAACGCGTGCGCGATCGGCTTTGCAGACTGCTGAGCCCGTTCGAGCGGAGAGGCGTACAGCGCCGCGACCTTTCGGTCGCTACCCGCGAGCTCGAGTGCGGCCGCCTCGGCCATCTGGTGTCCGCGTTCTGACAGGCGAAAGCCCGGAATGCGCCCGTACAGCACGAGATCCGGATTGTGCACTTCACCGTGGCGCACGAGATGCAGGAGTTTGTCGCTCACGCCCTTATTCTAGGCGGGATGCACCTGGGAGATTGGCCAACGGCGTTGTCGCAGCAAGCACGGTGAACGTCTTGTCACGCGCGAGCTGGCGCACGGGCCCGATTGCGGCTTCGACGAGAGGGCGATAGCCAAGGTGTGAGTTGAAGACGAGCCGCAGTTCACCGCTGGGCCCCAGCACGCGCGCACAATCTCGAATGAGTCGGTGCGCGATCCCGGAGTGCACGGTTGCGCCAGTATGAAACGGCGGGTTGAGCAGCACGAGGTCGATCGATGCTTCAGGCACGGCCTCGGTTCCGTCTGCGCGGTGGATCGCCAGGCGCTCAGAGACACCCGCTTCCCGGGAGGTGAGCCCCGTCGCCCGAACCGCCGCGTCAGATTGGTCGCTCGCAATGATCTCCGCGTCGGGCCAGGTGAGTGCGGCAGACACCGCAAGCACGCCGTTTCCACAGCCGAGATCGAGCACGCGTGCTGGCCCCGGCTCAGGGGGCTGTGACCGAAGCGTCGAGAGCAGAAGCCTGCTCCCGTGGTCGAGCTGTGCACCGCCGAAGGTCGCGCCAAACGCGGCGAGCTTGAACGGCAGTTCGCGATCCACACCCCACTTCGGGAATGGTGCGTCGGCGACCTGCCTGGGCGCACTCGCCGTGAGCACACGTGCTTTACGCCACCCGAGTCCCGCGCGAACCTCACCGAAGTGCCGCCCGAGCACCTCGTTCTGTGCAAGCGTCATGTGCTTGACGCGGCCGCCCGCGAACACCCTCACTTCGGGGTGCGCGTAGCGCGCGATTGTCCACGCGATCTCGTCGAGTGCTTCGAGGCCCCGCGGCAGCTGCATGAGCACCGTACGGGCACCCGCCAGCAGCGACGCGTCGAGGGAGTGAGAACTGTAGGCGCCACTGAGACCCAGACGATCTGCGTTGCGCGCGAGTGCCCGCTCGCCGAGCAGCGGGTCTTGGTGGGTGCGGATCCCCCGAAACCCCAGAACAGCCGCGGCTCCCAGGGTGAGTGCACCGTGACGGTCCCCGATGATCGCAAGCGAGCCTGGGATCTCGAGGGCACCTGCATCACCGAGCAGGTAGGGCGCTGCAGAGTGCAGGATGAGCGTATCGGCAGCATCGTGCGCCTGGAGCTCTGGAGCGTCGAAGTCTGGGGTGCGCTCGAGCCGCTCGAACAGCGCGTCGAGCGGCTCAGCAACATCGAAGGTGTTGTTCTCAGCCAACTCGCGCGACTACGGCTTCCACACAACAATCTCGGCGTTGCGGCGCACCCGAGTCCCTCGGCGGAGCGTTACCACCTCACCGCCTGCTCCTGCCGCGAACACTCTGCGCTCGGGCCGACTGAGCACCTCATCGGAGAGCGCGCGCTCAAGATCGCGCACCTGTAGCTCAAGTTCACGAACACGATCCTCGAGACTGAGTACTCTGCGAATCCCTTCAAGGCTCAGCCCCTCAGCCGAAAGTCTCGCAACCTCCTGAAGTCGCTGAACATCGTGCAGCGAGTACCGCCTAGTATTGCCGCTCGTGCGCTGCGGCACGACAAGACCAATGCGGTCATACTGCCTCAGGGTTTGCGGATGCATCTCGGCAAGTTCGGCCGCAGCGGCGATCGCAAACACCGGGGTGTACCGATCCATCTGCACTCTCGCCACTGCGCCCTCCCTGCCTCGTACTGTTCAGCTTATGTGCGAACCCTACGCGCGCGCCCTGGCAATGAGGTCTTCGCGTGGATTCTCCTTCGGTTCAACCTTTCGAAATGCCTCAAGTGCTTCCGTCGCTTCGGCGCTCAAATTGCTAGGAACGGCAACTTGCACCTCTGCGAGCAAGTCGCCGGTACCCTTCGAGGTCTTCACCCCGCGGCCCTTCACGCGCAGCACACGGCCGCTCGGGGTGCCAGGCTGCACCTTGAGCTTCACGCTGGGGCCGCCGAGTGTTGGCACTTCGACAGTCGCCCCGAAGACGGCCTCCGTGAACGTCACCGGCAGTTTGAACTTGAGGTTCAATCCGTCGCGCTCAAAGACGGGGTGCTTGCGAACTGTCACGGTGAGCAGCAGATCCCCGGCAGGTCCGCCCGTCGGGCTCGGTTGCCCCTTGCCCTTCACCCGAATCTTTTGACCGTCTGCGACGCCCGCTGGAATCTTCACCTTGACGGTGCCGCTCGTAGATTGCAGCGTCACCGTCTTGCCGTTGACTGCGGTTTCGAAGTCGATGGTTGTCGTCGCGTTCGTGTCTTGACCCTTTTGGGGTCCACGGGGCGCTCCTCCACCGAACATGCTGAAGATGTCTTCGTAGTCGCCACCCTGCTGAAAATTGAACTGGGTGTTTCGACCTCCCGCACCACCAAACATGCCGCCAAAGATGTCGTCGAATCCCTGGCCGCCAGCTCCGCCCGCGGTGAAGCGAGCGCCGCCCGCACCCATCGCGCGAATCTGGTCGTACTCCGAGCGCTGTTCTTTGTCAGAGAGCACCGAGTATGCCTCGCTGATCTCTTTGAACCTCGCCTCGGCCGCGGTATCCCCCGGCTTCGAGTCCGGGTGATACTCGCGTGCGAGCTTGCGATACGTCTTCTTGAGCTCGGCATCGCTGACATCTTTTGAGACGCCGAGGATCTTGTAGAAGTCTTTTTCTAACCAGTCTTGACTAGCCATCAGCCCCCACCGCCACCGCTACCTTCGCGGGGCGTAATTCGACATCTCCAATGCGATAGCCCCGTTCTACAACGTCGAGCACTGTGTGCTCTTCTGTGCCAGGAACCGGCACCTGGGCAATGGCTTCGTGGAGCTGAGGGTCAAACGGATCCCCCTTCTCTCCAAAGCCTTCGAGACCTAAGCGTTCGAGTGTGCCGCGCAGCTTCTGAGCGATTGTCGCGAACGCGCTTCCCTCTTCGAGGTCGCCGTGCTGTTCCGCACGGTCGAGATCATCGAGGATCGGCAGCAGCGCGACAACCGCCGCAGCGGTCGCGCGTTGCTTGTCGATCTCCACGTTTGCCTCAGTGCGCTTGCGATAGTTCGCGTATTCGGCCGAGAGCCTGCGCAGGTCCTCGAGGTACGGGTTGGCCGTGTCCTCGAGCGGATCCACAGGAGCCTCGGCCTCTTCCGCCTGGGTAGCTTCTTCAGCCTGGGTCTCAGCCTGAGCCGCCTCATCGGTCTGCTCAGCACCGAGAATGTCTTCGACTGTCAGATCCTCGTTCTCAGGCTCAGGACCGGTGCCATCAGCAGGAACACTGTCGTCCACGTTCGCCATTGTTACTTCTGCTCCCCGTTCGCCTCAGTCTCGTCGTCTTCAACGACTTCTGCATCAACCACGTCGTCGTCATTCGACTCGGTGCTGCCCTCCGACGTCTCTGCGTCGCTCTGAGCCTGAGCATAGATGGCCTCGCCGAGCTTCGTCTGGCTCTCGCCCAGCTTGTCTGCGGCTGCCTTGACTGCGTCCTCATCATCGCCAGCGAGTGCGGTCTTGAGTGCATCGAGATCGCCCTGCACCTCAGTCTTGACGTCTTCCGGCAGCTTGTCGTCGTTCTCCGAGAGCAGCTTCTCGATGGAGTAGGCAAGCTGTTCTGCATTGTTCCGCTGCTCGGCAGCCTCGCGACGCCTCTTGTCGTCTGCTGCGTGCTCTTCAGCGTCGCGCACCATGCGTTCGATGTCTTCCTTCGAGAGCGTCGATCCACCAGAAATGGTGATCGTCTGCTCCTTGCCGGTGCCCTTGTCCTTTGCGGAGACCTGCACGATGCCGTTCGCATCGATGTCGAAGGTCACCTCAACCTGCGGCACGCCACGCGGCGCGGGTGCGATGCCCGTAAGTTCGAACGTGCCGAGGTTCTTGTTGTCGCGAGTGAATTCGCGCTCGCCCTGGAAAACCTGGATCGCAACCGAAGGCTGGTTGTCTTCAGCTGTGGTGAACGTCTCCGAACGCTTCGTCGGAATCGCGGTGTTGCGCTCGATGAGCTTCGTCATGATGCCACCCTTGGTCTCGATACCGAGCGAGAGCGGGGTCACGTCGATGAGCAGCACATCCTTGCGCTCACCCTTCAGCACGCCGGCCTGGAGGGCCGCGCCGACTGCGACAACCTCATCCGGGTTGACGCCCTTGTTCGGCTCCTGGCCACCGGTGAGCTGCTTGACGAGCTCAGAGACAGCGGGCATACGCGTCGATCCGCCCACGAGCACGACGTGCGCAATGTCTGAAACCTTGACGCCGGCTTCTTTGATGACATCCTCGAACGGCTTGCGGGTGCGCTCGAGCAGATCCTTCGTGAGCTCTTCAAACTTCGCGCGAGTCAGCGTCTCGTCGAGGTTTGCCGGGCCGTTCTCGGTAAGCGAGAGGTATGGCAGCTGGATCTGGGTGCTCGTCGAGTTCGAGAGTTCTTTCTTCGCCTGCTCAGCGGCTTCCTTGAGGCGCTGGAGCGCAATCTTGTCCTTCGACACATCGACGCCGGTCGAGTTCTTGAACTGCTCGCTCAGCCAGGTGACGACGCGCTGATCCCAGTCGTCGCCGCCCAGGCGGTTGTCGCCCGCGGTCGCACGAACCTGAATGGTTGAGAAATCCTCGTCTTTGCCCACTTCAAGCAGCGACACGTCGAAGGTGCCACCACCGAGGTCGATCACGTGAATGAGCTCATCTTCTTTGCCCTTGTCGAGGCCGTATGCGAGTGCCGCCGCGGTTGGCTCGTTGATGATGCGGAGCACATTGAGGCCCGCGATTTCACCGGCCTCCTTCGTCGCTTGACGCTCGGCGTCGTTGAAGTAGGCGGGCACTGTGATCACCGCATCGGTGACCTTGTCGCCGAGGTAGGTCTCTGCGTCGCGCTTCAGCTTCATGAGCG
>JBEBUJ010000084.1:0-8790 GCA_040393365.1 Leucobacter denitrificans | reverse complement strand
GGCAAGCGCGTGAAGGTTTCGGTTGGCTCGAAGCTCAAGGCTGCCGTGAAGTAACACTTCGCGATCAGTTCAAAACCTCCGGCTGCGCATGCGGCTGGGGGTTTTGTCGTACATAGGGCGTAAGCTGGCTCGGTGCCGAAGACCACAGATCCAGCCAATATTCGTCCCTGGCCCGCACTGTGGTCGCTCGTACTCGGTTTCTTCATGATCTTGGTCGATACGACGATTGTGTCGGTTGCCAATCCGACGATCATGCACGGGCTGCACACCGACATGACGGCGACGCTCTGGGCGACGAGCGCCTACCTGCTCGCGTACGCGGTGCCGCTGCTCATCACAGGTCGTCTCGGTGACCGGTTTGGGCCCAGGCGCATTTACCTCATCGGCCTCACGCTATTCATTGTTTCCTCGCTCGTGTGTGGGCTCGCCACGTCGATTGAGTCGCTCATTGTCGCTCGCGTGTTCCAGGGGCTTGGCGCCGCGTGCATGACACCGCAGACGATGGCGGTGATCACCCGCATTTTCGCGCCGCGCGAGCGTGGGCAGGCGATGGCGGTTTGGGGCATCACGGCTGGTGTTGCGACGCTCGTCGGCCCGATTGCGGGCGGGTTCCTCATTGACCTGGCCGGGTGGGAGTGGATCTTCTTCATTAATATCCCCGTCGGTATTGTCGGATTCGTCTTAGCCATGCGATACGTGCCGGTGCTCGAAACGCACGAGCACCGTTTCGACTGGATTGGTGTCGCGCTCAGCGCGGTAGGCATGTTCCTCGTGGTGTTCGGTATTCAAGAGGGTGAGAACTTTAACTGGGGCATCATTTGGGGTCCGGTTTCGGTGTGGTCGCTCATCGTCGTCGGCGCGATTGTGCTCGTGGTCTTTGTGTGGTGGCAGCGCGCGCAGCGGGGCGAACCACTCATGCCGCTCGCGATCTTCCACGACCGCAACTTTTCGGTCGGCAGCGCGGCGATCGGTACGGCCGGATTCGCCGTGACGAGTATGAGCCTGCCGCTCATGTTCTTCTTCCAGCTCGTGCTGGGTCTCACGCCCACGCAATCTGCGCTCATGCTTACTCCGATGGCGGTGCTGTCTGCTGCGCTCGCGAGACCTGTGGGGCGGCTCATCGATCGCGGTGATCCGCGAAGGCTTGGCACGTTCGGCCTGCTTCTCGTGGGGAGCGGAATTCTGCTCTACGTCTGGTTCATTCAGTTGGATGTTTCGGTCTGGATGCTGCTTCTTCCGAGCGCGGTGCTCGGAGTCGCAAATACGCTGATGTGGGGTCCGCTCTCGGCGATCGCAACATTCAACCTGAAGCACGAACTCGCCGGCGCAGGGTCGGGAGTGTACAACACGACCCGCCAGGTCGGTGCGGTGCTCGGGTCGGCCGCAATCACGGCGCTTATGGCCGGAAGGCTTGCCACTCAGTTTGGTGATGCCGCTGCCCCAGGCATGTCCGGTACATCGGGGCAGTTGCCCGAGCAGCTCCGAGATGGGTTCGCGCAGGCCATGGCTGAGTCGCTCGTGCTTCCCGCGGTGGTCATCATCCTGGGTGCGGGCGTCACTCTGCTCTTCGCCCCACGACCGAAGCGTACGACTTAACTTCAGAACCGAATCATCGCGAGTATTCTCGACGTATGAGCATGGGTAGCGGAGGTGCACGCGGTACGCGGGTGTCTGGCGGCGACTACAAGGCGCAGCGCAAGCTCAACGAGTCGGCCCCGAAAGTTGATAACCTCGGGTCGCGCATCGCCGAACTCTTTCGGCCGTACCGGCTGCCGCTTGCTGTCATTATCGTGCTGGTGCTCATCTCGGCAGCACTTGGCATCGTTCCACCGCTCATCACGCAGCGAGTGTTCGATGACGGGTTGTTCCCACCTGGCGGCGGTGGGCCAAACCTTCCAGTGCTTGGTTGGCTCGTCGCACTCATGATTGCTGTCTTCATTGTTTCCTCGGTACTTGGGGTTGTGCAGACGTACTTCACAACTCGGGTCGGCAATCGGGTGATGGGCGACCTACGTGTGCGACTGTTCTCCCACCTGCAGTCGATGGAACTCGGATTCTTCACGCGCACAAAGACCGGCGTTATTCAGTCGAGGCTTCAGAACGACGTCGGCGGCGTTGCGAATGTGCTGACGAACACCGTCTCGAACGTGATCGGGAACACGGTCACAGTCATCGCGGCAGCGGTGGCGATGATCTTGCTGAGCTGGAAGCTTACCCTCATCGCCGTGGTCCTCATGCCGGTGCTCGTGATTGCGCAGCGCCGGGTGGGGCAGATCCGTGCCCGAATTGCCGGGAAGACGCAGGAGTCACTGTCAGAGATGACAGCGATCACGCAGGAAGCGCTTTCGGTGTCGGGAGTTCTGCTCGCCAAGACCTACTCTCGGCAGACGGCTGAGACAGAGCGATACGCGGCTGAGAACCAACGGCAGGTGTCGTTGCAGGTGCGGCAGGCGATGAGCGGGCAGATGTTCTTCGCGCTCGTTCACGTGTTTCTTTCTGCGGTTCCCGCGATCGTGTACCTTGCGTCTGGATGGCTTCTTGTGCGGGCGACCGACCAAGGGTTTGAATCAGCAATCACCGCGGGAACGATCGTTGCGTTTACGACGATCCAGTCACGGCTTCTCTTTCCGCTCATGGCACTCATGCGGGTTGCACTCGATCTGCAGACATCGAGTGCTCTGTTCGCACGAATCTTCGAGTACCTCGATCTCAAGCCGTCGATTGTGGATCGCGAGGGCGCGCTCGAGCCCTCGGATGCTCCGGGCGAGGCTGGTCGAATTGTGTTTGACGACGTCGTCTTCTGGTATCCGGACTCGGGCGAGAATGATCCACCGATTATTGACCATGTGTCGTTTGAGGTTGAGCCCGGCGAGTTCGTTGCGTTTGTTGGAGCATCAGGGTCTGGGAAGACGACGATTGGGTCGCTCATACCGAGGTTGTACGACGTGGGGGCTGGCGTGGTGCAGTACGGCGGCGTCGACGTGCGTGATCTGAAGCATGAAGCGCTCATGGAGCGGATCGGCGTCGTGTCGCAAGAACCGTATCTGTTTCATGCGTCGATTGAAGACAACCTGCGGTATGCGAGACCCGAGGCGACCCGAGACGAGATCGAGGCGGCGGCGCGTCTTGCGAACATTCACGAAACGATCGAGTCGTTTGCTGACGGCGATGACACGATAGTGGGCGAGCGGGGTTACCGACTTTATGGCGGAGACGAGCCGCGCATCGCGATCGCGCGCGTGCTACTCAAGAATCCGCGGGTGCTCGTGCTCGATGAGGCGACGAGCGCGCTCGACACGGTGAATGAGCGGATCGTGCAGCGGGCCCTCGACGATGCGCGCGAGGGACGAACCACGATCGCAATCGCGCACCGTCTCTCAACAATCGAACAGGCAGACCGGATCTACGTCGTGCGGTCCGGCCGCATCGTCCAGCAAGGCACCCACGCCGAATTGCTTGCGACGGGCGGCCCATACGCTGAACTCTATGCGCAGCAGGCCTGATCCGCCGCGGCGCGAAGCGCATACCGCAGGTGCTCGCGAAGGCTCGCGTACAGCACCGGCTCACCTAGGGAGTAAAATCGGCCCGTGAGCTTACGAACGCGGCCGATTACCCAATCGAACAGGCTCGTCGGCGTGCGCTATGACGTGCGCGGCCCGATTCTCGAGGAGGCGCAGCGGCTCGAACGCGAGGGCCACGAGATACTCAAGCTGAACATCGGCAACCCCGCGCCGTTCGGGTTCGAGGCACCACCAGAGCTCGCTGAGGCAATGAGTGGCGCGCTCGCAACGGCGCAGGGCTATAGCGACTCGCGAGGAGTGCTGCGCTCGCGCGAGGCCGTCGCGAAGCACTACACCGAGATCGGAGTGAACGGTGTCGGGCCTGACGATGTGTACCTCGGCAACGGGGTGAGTGAGCTTATCTCGCTCGTGTTGCAGGCTCTCATCAGTCCGGGCGACGAGATTCTCGTGCCGGCACCCGATTATCCGCTGTGGACGGCGCAGGTCACCCTGCAGGGTGCCAGGGCCGTGCACTACCCGTGCGACGAGGCAAACGGGTGGATGCCCGACCTCGATGTCATTGAAACCCTGATCACGCCGCACACCAAGGGCATTGTGCTCATCAATCCAAACAACCCGACCGGTGCCGTATATTCGCCAGAGCTGGTTCGGGGGTTTGCCGCGCTCGCCGAGCGTCACGGGCTCGTGCTCATGGCCGACGAGATCTACGACCGAATTCTCTATGGTGGGGCAACTCACGAGCACGCCGGACTTCACGTCACTGAGACGCTGTGCCTCACCTTCGGCGGACTTTCGAAGTCGCACCGCGTCGCTGGATATCGCGCGGGCTGGCTCGTGGCCTCTGGTGACCTTGCGCGCGCGAGTGACTTTCTTGAGGGGCTCACCCTGCTCGCGAACATGCGCATGTGCGCAAATGTGCCCGCGCAGCACGCGATACCTGTAGCCCTCGAGGTTGAGTCGTCAATCGACTCGCTCTGCGCACCGGGTGGAAGGCTCTACGAGCAGCGGATCGCAGCTCACTCGCTACTCACTGAGATTCCGGGTGTCACGTGCGAGCTCCCTGGGGGAGCGATGTACCTGTTTCCCCGGCTCGACCCCGAGTTGTATCCCATTGCCGACGATCAGCGGTTCGTGATCGACCTCTTGCGGGCAACCAGAGTCTTGGTCACCAATGGGCGCGGATTTAATCTCCCCACCCCAGATCACCTGCGATTTGTCACGCTGCCAGAGACGTCAGTGCTCGGCGAAGCGATTGAGCGCATTGCGGTGTACCTCGACAAGATTCGGGTGGCGTAGCTCGTGTCTGTGCGTGTGCTCGCAGTTGGCAAGAAGCACGAAGCCTGGGTGGCCGATGGCATCGGCCGGTACGAGCGTCGACTGCGCAAGCCGTTTGATGTGTCGTGGCAGCTGCTGCCGCACTCGGCGCGGGAGGGCGATGCCGCGCGCGCCGAAGAATCTGACCGTCTGCTCGATCGTGTGGATCGCGATGCCTTTCTCGTGCTGCTCGATGAACGCGGGGCGAATCTTGACTCTCCCGGTCTCGCAACTCGATTACAGGGGGCATTTGATCTTGGGAGACAGGTCGTACTCATTATCGGCGGCGCCTATGGCGTCGACGACCGCGTGCGTGGGCGCGCAGACCTCGTGTGGAGCCTTTCGAAGCTCGTGTTTCCGCACCAACTTGTACGGCTCATCGCGGCTGAACAGCTCTATCGGGCTCAAGAGATCGCGGCGGGTCGACGGTATCACCACGTGTAGCGGCACGCACGACTCGAACGTCGGAGGCGTGGTTTAGTCTTCCGGCATGTCTCCATTTCGCCTGAGTGTGAGAGCACTCCCCATAAGTGCCCGGTCTCCGGTACGTTCGCTTGACCCTGTGCCGGTAGCGGTGCCCTGGCGGGTGGTGAGGCGGTCGCTCGGCATTATTGAGATCGAACACCGCGGGCATGAGCCAGCGCACCAGGTTCGGTTCGCGCTTGCTGGGGCGGGCATGCTCGGACTGTCGCTCCCGAGCACGTTGCGCCCCGGTGAGCGCATTCGCGTTGCGGTGCGAGGCGCCCTGGCCGACGAATCTGTGAGGGCACACGATGCCATGTTGGTGATGCGCTGGTTTCAGCCCGATGGAACGGAGTTGCTTTGGCCCATCACTCTCGAGTAGGTGCGCCGGTAGTGTCAGGGCATCGCTCATGCGTCTCACCTGTGCCGAACAGAAGCGAATCAGCTGCGCACATCGCGCACGAGGTCGGCGACGGTCGTGTCGAGCGCATTGGCGATGCGGGTGAGGGTGCCGAGGCTTGGGTTCGCCTCCCCACTCTCAATGCGGGCGAGGTGCGTAAGGTTGGTTGCCGAGCGCTGTGCGAGGCGCGAGCGGGTCGTACCACTGCGATCGCGAAGCTCGCGTATGCGTATGCCGGTGATGATGGAAGGGTTGCGTTTGAGGTAGTGGAGCATGCATGCATACTCGCGCGGTGTGGGCGTTATGCGCTAGGTCAGAAATGCGTGCTGTGGAGAGTGGGAATGGGGCATAAATGGGGTCGTTCTGGCGTTGTATTTAGCGTGGGTTGGTGAGCGTTTGCGACACGCCGGGCGGGCCTGTGAAGTGAAAAAACTTTTTGTCTCCCCAACCTGTGGATAACTCGTGGTTTAGGGCGGAACTGAGCCAAAAGTTCTCCCCAAGAGGCAGCTAAAGGCGGTGGAAAGCGAGTGGAAAACTACAACGATGTAACTACACCATGTTGTGGTCGGCCTCGATGTGGTTCACTAGATGTTGTGCCTCGGTCGAGGCGAAGACTTATAGGGAAAGGTACAAATCATGGCAGTAACGGTCTACACCAAGCCGTCTTGCGTTCAGTGCACCGCAACTTACCGAGCTCTCGATAGTCAAGGCATCGAGTACGAAGTTCACGACCTTTCGGAAGACGAGCTTGCGCTCCAGACAGTGAAAGAACTCGGCTACCTGCAGGCTCCAGTGGTGGTGACCGATGATGAGCACTGGTCAGGCTTCCGCCCCGACAAGATTGCAGGTCTCGCAGGCCGCTTGGCCTAACCCGGAGGGGGGTTCGGTCGCCGTGGCCGATCTGGTGTATTTCTCCAGCATCTCGGGGAACACGCACCGCTTTGTCGAGAAGCTCGGCATTCCGGCGAAACGAATTCCGCTCTACGCGCGCGATGAGCCCTTAAAGGTCTCGGAGCCGTATGTGTTGTTGGTGCCGACCTACGGAGGCGGTCCCGAGACACGCGCTGTGCCCAAGCAAGTGATCAAGTTTCTCAACGACGAGCAGAACCGGTCATTCTTGCGGGGGGTTATGGCAGCAGGTAACACGAACTTTGGTGAGGCGTATGGCCTTGCGGGCACTATTATCGCCCGCAAGTGCCAAGTGCCATTTCTCTATAGGTTCGAACTCTTTGGTACACCGGATGACGTTATCGCCGTCCAAGAAGGATTGGAAAAGTTTTGGAAACAGCAGTGATGGAACCAGGACTCGAGTCGTCGAAGATCAGTGACATGGATTACCACTCATTGAACGCGATGCTCAACCTGTACGACGCAGACGGCAAGATCCAGTTCGATAAGGATCGCGAGGCCGCTCGTCAGTACTTCCTGCAGCACGTCAACCAGAACATGGTGTTCTTCCACAACTTTGAAGAGCGCATGCGCTACCTCATCGACAACGAGTACTACGAGAAGGCTCTGGTTGACCAGTACTCGATGAAGTTCATCGAGACGCTTCGCGATGAGGCGTTCGCGCTCAAGTTCCGGTTCCCGGCGTTCCTCGGTGCCTTCAAGTTCTTCACCTCGTACGCACTCAAGACGTTTGACGGCAAGCGCTACCTCGAGCGTTTTGAAGACCGCGTGGTGATGGTCGCTCTGGGCCTCGCCCAGGGTAACGAAGAACTCGCTCGTGGCTACATGCGAGAGATGATATCGGGCCGTTTCCAGCCCGCAACCCCGACGTTCCTGAACCTCGGCAAGGCACAGCGCGGCGAGCTCGTCTCCTGCTTCTTGCTCCGCATCGAGGACAACATGGAGTCGATCTCGCGCGGCATCAACTCGTCGCTGCAGCTCTCGAAGCGCGGCGGTGGCGTTGCGCTCTCGCTCTCGAACATTCGCGAGCAGGGCGCACCGATCAAGAAGATCGAGAACCAGTCGTCTGGCATCATCCCGGTGATGAAGCTGCTCGAAGACAGCTTCAGCTACGCGAACCAGCTCGGTGCCCGCCAGGGTGCCGGCGCGGTGTACCTCAACGCACACCACCCAGACATCATGCGCTTCCTCGACACGAAGCGTGAGAACGCTGATGAGAAGATCCGCATCAAGACGCTGTCACTCGGTGTCGTTGTGCCCGACATTACGTTCGAACTCGCGAAGAAGAACGAAGACATGTACCTCTTCTCGCCATACGACGTCGAGCGCGTGTACGGTGTGCCGTTTGGCGACATCTCGGTGTCTGAGAAGTACTACGAGATGGTCGACGACTCCCGCATCTCGAAGTCGAAGATCAGTGCACGCCACTTCTTCCAGACCGTTGCTGAGCTTCAGTTCGAGTCGGGCTACCCATACATCGTGTTTGAAGACACGGTGAACAAGGCGAACCCGATCAAGGGCCGCATCAACATGTCGAACCTCTGCTCTGAGATCCTGCAGGTGAACACCCCAACCACCTACAACGAAGACCTGAGCTACAAGGAGATCGGCAAGGATATCTCGTGCAACCTTGGCTCAATGAACATCGCCATGATGATGGATGGCGAGAACTTCAGTGAGTCGGTTGAGCTTGCGATCCGCTCACTCACCGCGGTGAGCGACATGAGCCACATCTCGTCGGTGCGATCGATCGAAGATGGCAACGACCGCTCGCACGCGATCGGCCTCGGCCAGATGAACCTGCACGGCTACCTCGCGCGCGAACACGTGCACTACGGTTCGGAAGAGGGCATTGACTTCACGAACATCTACTTCTACACAATTCTGTTCCACGCGCTGAAGGCGTCGAACACGATCGCGATCGAGCGGAAGACGACCTTTGAAGGGTTCGCCGACTCGAAGTACGCTTCGGGCGAGTTCTTTGACAAGTACACCGACGAGGTCTGGGAGCCCGCGACCGAGCGCGTGCGCGAGCTGTTCGCTGCGTCGAACGTTGAGATCCCAACTCAGGCCGATTGGCAGGGGCTCAAGGCGAGCATCATGGAGCACGGCATTTACAACCAGAACCTCCAGGCGGTGCCGCCGACCGGCTCGATCTCGTACATCAACAACTCGACGTCGTCG
>JBEBUJ010000083.1:0-8816 GCA_040393365.1 Leucobacter denitrificans | reverse complement strand
TCGCGCCGCCGTTCTCACAGGTGCGCGGGTCATCATTAGTGAAGAACAGTTTGAGTCAGACGATTCACCTCGCACTCACGCCGAGTCCGATCCGCCAATTGCTTCACTTCGTTGGGCGACCGAACTCAGCTCCTCCTGAATACGCATCAGTCAAGATCCACCACATGATTGGCGGGCACATGAACACTCCCGACAGCGAATTACGCACCGTTGGCGTCGAGCAGGAATTTCTTCTCGTCGATCCACTCGATGGTCGCCCCGTAGCTGCGGCAGATTTCATGCTGTCTACGCTGAGCGGACAGGCCGAACCGACCGTGTCGCCGAGCCTCGAACGCGAGGTCAAGCAGGAGCAGATTGAGGTCACGACGCCGCCGTTCAGAACACTCGATGAGATCTCTCGATCGATTGCTGAGGCCCGACGTCTCGCTGATAGTAAGGCGCTCGAGTTCGGCGTTCGAGCAGTAGCTCTTGGCACCAGCGTACTGGCGAGCCCATCTCACCTGGCACGAAGCGCCAGGTACGCGGCCATGCGCCGAAGATTTGGGATCACCCTGAAAGAGCAACTCACCTGCGGTTTCCATGTGCACGTGGGGATCTCGAGTCCCGAAGAGGGCGTCGCCGTGCTCGACCGAATTCGCCCCTGGCTGCCCGCACTTTTGGCGCTCAGCGCGAACTCCCCCTTCTGGAACGGCGTCGACAGTGGCTTCGCGAGCTACCGGTACCAGGCGTGGGGGCGGTGGCCAACCTCTGGCCCCTACGACATCTTCGGTTCGGTGACGGGGTACCAGCGCACAGTTCGCACCCTTATTGATACCGGGGTGCCGCTCGACAGCGGAATGATCTACTTCGACGCGCGCCTCTGCGAGCACTATCCGACCGTCGAGTTTCGTGTGGCCGACATCTGCACGGATTCCGAGCACAGCGTCGCGATCGCTGCGCTCGCTCGGGCGCTTGTCGAAGTCGCCGCCCAGGAATGGGCGAATGATTTTCAGCCTGATCCCGTGCCGACCGAGGTACTTCGTCTCGCGATGTGGTCAGCAAGCCGATTCGGTATCCGCCAGAATTTGCTCAACCCGCTTCTCGGTGAGCCCTGCGACGCCCGCAGGGTGATTGACGCGTTGCTCGCACACGTTCAGTCGGCTCTCTTGAGCAGTGGCGACTACGTGCGCACGGAACGAGCCATCGATGATATTTTCCGGCACGGTACGGGGGCGGATCAGCAGCGGAACACCCTTTTGCGCACTGATAGCCCGCACGCCGTGGTGACCGAGGCGATTGAACTCACACACCGCTCAGCGGCGTCCAGTGCCCTCGGAGCAAATTACGCGTGACGCGGCTGCCGCATATCGCCATTACCACGTAATGAGCCTGTTGCGCACGACAGTGTCATGTGAACGGCATGCGACTGCCCCACCTACTCTCTTGAGTGTGTGGGGCAGTCGTTGTGTCGTGATCGGGCTAGTGCCGACCTAAAGAGGAGTGCTACTTGTCGAAGGCGTCTTTCACGCTGTCCTTCGCGTTCTCTGCAGCGCTCTTCATGTCGCCCTTAGCCTGATCCAGCTTTCCTTCGGCCTCAAGCTTCTCGTTGTCGGTCATATCGCCAACGGTTTCCTTCACTTTGCCCTTTGCCTTATCCATTCCAGCTTCCATCTTGTCCGATGCGCCCATGGTGGCCTCCTTTGTTCGGTTGGTTCGAAACCACACTTTCATTGGTGTGTCACTCAGCGAAAGGGGGTTGCGGATCGGTACCCAAAGGCGCTATCCATGAGCGGTAGGCAATTAGGTAGAGATGTTCGCAACACTTACCTCAGCTTTGGCTGCGCGAATAGACCGTTGCGCTCTCTGCATTCACACGAGATCGTGAAACAACTCACACGAAGGGAGCACTATGTGCCGACTATTCGGTTATGTCTCACACTCGCCCACGTCGCCGGTAAATGAACTCGGCGAGGAGGATTTCGAGGAATTCACGAGACTCACGCGCGTGCATTCTGACGGTTGGGGCATGGCTTGGCGAGATCCAGACACCCGAAGAATAGAGGTTCGACGGTCACCGCTGCGTGCAGACATAGATCCCGAATACGCCAAGCTCGCGACCCAGCTCCTGAGTAGTGCGGGGTTCGTACATCTGCGCTGGGCCACGGGCAATCTCGCCGTCAGCCAGGAGAACACTCACCCGTTCCTCGACGACAACATGGCATTCGCGCACAACGGCAACATCGAGCCGATCAGTCAACTCGAGGCTCTGCTCACACCCGATTCAATGAGTCGACTGCGGGGCACGACTGACAGCGAGCGGTACTTTCAACTCATTCGCCAGTGCATCGAACAAACGGGAGACGAGCGGCAGGGCGTGACCCGGGCGTTACGAACTCTCATGCAACACTTCCCAAACGCCAGCCTCAACGCGCTGCTCCTCACGAGCACCCACCTGTTCGCTATTCACGTGAACAGTCGCGCAGATTCCCCGCAGGAACAGGTTCGCGCTCTGTTCGAGTCGCCAGACGCGGTGCCGGCTCGGCACGGAAACGAGTACTACGCGATGGATTATCGCCACGAACCGTCGGGTTTTCAGGTGATTTCGAGCGGCCTCACCCGCACCGGGTGGACCGCAGCGGCTACGGACGCCGCCGCGGTCATCGACCTAGAGACCCGTGAACGCGAGCGCCTCGATCTGCTCGCCGGGTGAGGGTGCGCTCCCCACGCACGTTCTACCTATTCTGCGCGGAATGTAACCTTCCCATCAACGACGGTGAGCTTGATCTCAAGCTCAGGCAAATCTTCTGGCAACACCTCGGTCGGGTCTTTCGCAAATACCGTGAGATCCCCTAGCGCGCCCACTGACAGGTGTCCCCGGTCGTCATGCCCCCGTGCAATCGCAGGCCAGAGCGTGTAAGCGAGCAGTGCCTCTTCCCCTGTGAGGCGCTCTTCTGGTTCGAAGGCCTCACTGTGCCCCGCGCCGGGTGTCTTGCGTCCGCGGGCCCACGCCATACCGATGCGTGGATCGTATTCGGCGACCGGCCAGTCCGATCCCAGCACCACCCGCGCGCCAGCGTTAAGCGCGCTCTTACACCGGTACCCGGTGCCCCAGCGGTCGCTGCCGAGGCGCTGGGTCCAGTTGTCGCTGTGATCATCCTTTCGCCACTGCATGTGCAGCGGCTGCATCGACGCAGTGATCGTGGTCTTGCCGAGCTTCTCGACGTCAGCATCACTCATCACCTCGAGGTGCTCGATCGTGTGCGACGCATAGCCCTCCCCTCGATCTGGGAGCTCAGCGTACGCGTCGATCACGTCGTTCACTGCCCGGTCGCCCACAGCGTGCGTCGCGATCAAGAAGCCCGCGTCATGGTACTGGCGGAGCACACGCTTGTAGTGATCCCAATCAGGCCACGCAGCCCTCAATCCTTCACCGTGACTATCCTTTTCGTGCAGGAGCGCGGTGCCGGTGTCGACCACCCCGTCTGAGAAGAGTTTGATGGCTCCACCCTCCCACAGGTACCCCTTCTCGTCTCGTGCGGCGATGATGCGCTCTTGATCTGCATCATCGAAGTGCACCTTGTGCCATTCGTGCACGACCACGCGCTGGGTGAGCCTGCCTTGTGTTTCGAGGTGAGCGAGCAGTTCTCTCGTGCGTGAACTCCCATCCATCACCGCACAGCCGGTAATGCCGGTTGCCGCAAAGTTGTAGAAGACCTGCTCGAGACTTTCGAGTTCGGCCTCAATATCGAGCGCGGGGATCGCTTCTGCGATGAGGCGGAGCGCGGTCATCTCTTTGAGTTCACCGGTGAGTCGGCCCGACGCATCTTCGACGACCTCGCTGCCGTCGGGAAACGAGACACGCTCCTGCACGCCAGCGGCGTGCAGGGCCGACAGCGACGCGAGGCCGGTGTGCCCGTCATAGAAGAACAGCATCGTCGGGCGGTCACCGACAATGTCTTCGAAGGTGCTCCGGTCGATGCCGGTCTCCTCAAACATCTCGTACTCGAGGTTCCACGCTTCGAGCCATTCATCGGGCCCAAGCTCAGCGCTTGCCTGACCGAGTATCTCTCGCAGTTCAGCGAGGGTGCCGACACCGCCGAGATCAATCCCGCGGGTTGAGAATGCGCCGAAGTCGGGGTGCGAGTGGGAATCCCAGAGCCCTGGGGTGACGGTCGCTCCGCCCGCATCAATCACCTCCACCCCAGTGGGTACCGAGGCCCGAATGAGGGCGTCGTCACCCACCTGGGTGATCACACCGTCTTCGATGAGTAACGCAGTCGCATCATCGTTCGAGGTGTTGCTTCGAAGCTTGGCATTCACCAGCGCGAGTGATCGTTCGTGTCCAATCATGAAGTGTTGCCTTTCAAGAACTTGTTCGGTAGTTCGTGCAGGTTGCGCCGCATCTCGCGAGATGCAATTACTTTTCGACGCGATCCGCCATCGCGGTATCTTCGACCGCCGCAGCCTCCGCATCCATGTTGAGGCCGGGTGCCTGTCGCCTGAACCCCTTGGTGAGGAACGCGAGGTAGATGATGCCTGCGAGCATCCACCCACCACCGATGCTCAAGGCAAGTGGGCTGAGGTGGAACAGCAGGTAGAGATCTACCGCCGCCCCCACGATTGGAATGAGGATCCACCCCACAAAGTGTGTCGACGCTGGCATCTTGTCACGGCTCTTGTACCAGAGCACGATGACACACACATTTGCGATTGTGAACGCGAGGAACGCACCGAAGTTGATGAGTGACGTCGCATCGCCCACGGTAAGGAAGATGCCGGCGAAGCCAATCGCTGCGATGAGCAGCAGGTTGAGTACCGGCGTGCGGAACTTGTCGTTCAGGTATCCGAAGAACTTGCGCGGGAACACCCCATCGCGTCCCATGACGAACAGCAGTCGGCTACCGCTCGCTTGCACGGCAACGCACGAGGCGAGACCGCCGATGAGGATCGTGGAGTTCACAATGCCAGCGAACGTCGTGCCTCCAACGAGCGTCAGGACTTCAAAGCCCGCGGTGTCGACATCAGCGAACTCAAGGCTCGGGTGGGCCCACTGCATCACGAACGAGGTGAGCACGAAGACCACGCCGCCGGTGAGCACGACGAGTACGATGCCCCGCGGCACGTTCTTCTGCGGCTCCTTCACTTCCTCGCTCAGCGTGCTGACGGCGTCGAAGCCAAGGAACGAGTACGCTGCTACTGCGGCACCTGCGGCGATGGCCGAGACGGTTGCGCCCTCAGGCCAGATCGCAACGCTGACTGAGTTTGATTCGCCCGCAGCAAACGCGATTCCGAACCCAATGAGCGCGAGCACGCCGATGAACACGACGAGCAGCAAGAACTTGTTGAGTCGATCTGCGAGCTTCAAACCCACAATGTTCACGATCGTCGTGAACGCGATGACGACGATGCCCCACGCCCAGGAGGGCATGAAGGGGAACTGCGCAGAGAAGTAGAGTCCGGTGATGAGCCAGGCGACCATGGGCAGGAAAAGGTAGTCAAGCAGAATGACCCAGCCTGCCATGAACCCGAGATTCGGGCCAATGGTTTTTCTCGCGTAGGTGTAAATCGAGCCAGAGCTCGGGTACGTCTTCGCGAGCTTGCCGTAGCTCAGGGCGGTGAGAATCATGGCGACCGTCGCAGCGAGGTACGCCATCGCAGACGCTCCATGCGAGAGCACGGCGATAACGCCAAATGTTGCGATCACCACGGCTGGCGCCATATACGACACGCCGAATACAACAACTCCCGCAAGGCTCAGCTGGGGAATCAGTTTCTTTACTTGTTCAGACATGAATGGTGGCTCCTTTGCCATGTTCTGTGAGGATCACCGGTCGCGATGATCCCAGGTTTTCGGGGTAATGCGCCCCTCGTAGAGGGGAAGCTCGAGTGGTTCGTCACTCGCGTCAAACTGCTTCCACAGACAGTTGAGGCCCGACGTGCCGTCTGCTTGAATGCGCTTTGTGGTGTCGAGGTGCAAGACGTCGGTAACAATGCAGGGCTCAGCTCCCGCGGCACGGCTTCGTACGCGACCCTCGGGGTCGACAATGAGGCTCTGGCCGACTCCGCTCGGGGTTGCCGCGTTGACGCTCGCGATGAACACCTGATTGACGATCGCGTTGGCCCTCGCCAAGATGAGTTCATGCTCACGGTCGATTGTCGGCGTAAGCACCACGTTTATGATGGCGTCGCAGCCGTACCATGCGAGGTGTCTGAAGATCTCGGGGAACCACGCATCGTAGCAAATGGTGAGCCCGATGCGTCCCTTGTCAGGTATGTCGAAGTAGACGAACTCCCTGCCGGGCTTCACCCCCTCGTAGGGCCGCCACGGGAATATCTTGCGGTAACTCGTCACCAACTCGCCCGTCGGCGAGTAAACGGGCAGGGTGTTGAACACGTTGCCGCCGTCTGCCTCAAAAACACTGCCCGGGATGAGCCAGACGCCGTGCTGCCGCGCGATGTTGGCGAGGCGCTTGCCGCGCTCGCCGTTGAGCGGCTCATGCAGCGCCGAGTCGGTATCGACAGGACCGATGTGAAGGTGATCAGTGTCAATCTGATCAGGGTTCGTAAGGTGGAGCTCAGGGAAGACAATGAGATCAACACCGCGGAATTGAGCCTTGATTTTCTTCACCTCGTGCTCCAACTGCTCACTGGAAGGCGATGCTGCAAGCTGCGCAAGTGCTATCGAGAGGGACCCTGTCATAGTGTGTTCTCCATTTCGAGTCGGACAGTGAGGCGGGGGTGAGAGGTGCCAGGCTTACAGCGCGGGCCACCAGCTTTCGTTCGTCCACAGGTCAAGCTCTTTCTCAACCGCCGCCCCGATGCGAAACACAGTCGCATCGTCGTACGTGCGCCCGACAATCTGCACGCCCGTCGGCACGCCGTTTGGTGCGCGCCCTGATGGCACTGCGAGCACTGGCACACGTCCGATCACGTTGAATGGAATCGTCATCATTGAGCTGAAGATCCCGTCGATGTCGTCGCCTGGTTCGTCAGCTGCGATGCCGGTCGTTGCCATCGTGGGGCAGACCAGCGCGTCGTAAGTTTCCAAGATGTCGCCGAGTGGCCGATAGAACGCTGCCTCTCGTTCGAGGCCCTCCACGTAGCCGATCGAGCTCGCAGACTTATCGATGAAAGCGCGTGTGTACGGCATGAGTAGTTCTCGCTTCGCAGCATCGCCTTCGACAAGATCCGCGATCGAGGAGCCCATGATGGCACCGAAGTGCGCCCACAGAAGATCAGCTGTATCGGTCGTCGCCCATGGCAGATCGACCTCGTCGACCGTCGCACCGGCGGCCCGCAGCGCGTCAGCAAATGCGAGAGTGTTCGCGACGACTGCGGGATCAGGAGTGTAGTTGCCGAGGGTGACGCTGAGCGCGATGCGCGTGCCCGCGAGATTCTGCGGCGCGGTGTCCAAAACCGGCTGGTCACGCAGCGAGGCCTGGTCCCCAACCGATGGCCCCGCGATCACGCTCTGCAGCGCGGCAACATCAGCGACGCTTCGACCCATGGGCCCGTCGGCGCAGTATGTATCGGAGTTGAAAGGAGGCAGGCCGGGAATGCGCCCGAACGGTGGCTTGTAGCCGACGATCCCGCTGAAAGCAGCGGGGATACGAATCGATCCGCCGATGTCTGACCCGGTCGCGAGCATGGTTTGGCTCGCGGCGAGCGCTGCTCCTGATCCACCCGACGATCCGCCCGGCGTCATGTCGAGATTGTGCGGGTTGCGAGTCACGCCCCAGAGCTTCGTATGCGTGACGGCGGCACAGCAGAACTCGGGGGTCGTTGTACGGGCGTGGATCACGGCACCCGAACGCCCTATGCGCTCAATAATCGGATGGGTGACGTCTGCGACCTCGCCTTTCAACAGGAGTGACCCATCTTGAGCGAGACGCCCTGCGATTGGCTGTTCATCCTTGAGCATGAGCGGTATGCCCTCAAGCGGTCGGGCCTCGCCGTCTCGGAATCGCAGTTCTGATTCGCGCGCTGCGTCGAATGCGTTTTCGCGCATCTCTTCAGAGATGGCGTTGACGGACTGTTGCGTCTGGTCGATTCGCTCGAACAGTGATTCGAGCAGTTCGACAGGCGAAAGATCTTGTGAAACGAACATGGAAGTTGCTCTCGCAACACTCAGACTTGCAGGCACATTCACCCTTTCTGATTCCGCATCCTTGCGTTCCGTACAGTGTACGCTACTACACTACAAAAGTGCCCTCACGTCAAGAGTTCAATGAGAAAACTGAAGCTCGCCTACAGCTCAGCCGCGAATCGATAACCGAGTCGGCGATTGCGTTTATTGAGGATCACGGCGTCGAAAAACTGTCGATGCGCACCCTGGCTGGCGTACTTGGGTGCGGCACGATGAGTCTGTACACACATGTGAGCAACCGCGACGACCTCATCAACTCGATCATCGAGATGCTTGTCGCGCAGAGCGGAATCCCCCAGGTGGCAGCACAGAAGTTTGATCGGTGGCAAGACCTCGCGAGCGGGATCAACCTGGCGTATCGAGATCTCGCGGTGCGCTATCCGCGCTCATTCGAGTTGCTTGCGTTGGCCCCGTACGACGTGATGCCGGTGACACCGTATCTCGAGGGGCTCGTGAGCGCGCTCGCGCAGATGGGCCTCACGCACGAGCAGGCGAGCGCGTTAATGAGCGCACTCGACGCCTATTCGACAGGATTCTTGACCGTGTGGGCGCGCAGCGAGACGAGACCACAGCAACCAGCCCACCAGGCGTCGAGTGAGCTTGTAACACTGCGCTCGCTTGACCACTTCGAACGCGGCCTGCAGGCCCTCATCCGCGGGTTTGAAGTTGAGTTTGCGGCTGGGGCATCAGG
>JBEBUJ010000082.1:0-8872 GCA_040393365.1 Leucobacter denitrificans | reverse complement strand
GCGGTATGGCGGTGCTCTACCATTACAGGTATGGCGAGTAGCAAGACCAGGCTTGGCGTAAGCGCGTACGCGATCGTCGCATTCGTCTTCATGATCTCGACGAATGCGGTGCGCAACCTGCTCGACTGGCCAGGGTTCCTCATCTGCGCGTTCGCACTCGTCGCCACTGGCGTCGTGATGTTCTTGAAGCTCAAGCCAGAGCGCTTTCGCTGGTACCGTCTTCCCTCGCCGATCTACTGGTTCTTAATCCTTGCGCTCCTGTCGATCTTCTGGTCGCAGTACCGACTCGAGAGCGTGCTCGGCAACCTCGCCCAAATCGCGACTACGGTGCTCGCGGTGGTGCTCGCGTTCATTCTCACGTGGCACGAATTTCTCCGCACCCTGAGCAGTGCACTCAGGTACGTGATCGGCCTCTCGTTCGCGTTCGAACTCTGGGTGTCGCTGTTCGTCCGAGAACCGCTCCTCCCCTGGTGGGAGGAGGTGCCCGAGGGTAAGACCCCGAAACTGCTGTACTGGAGCCGCGATCTACTCTTCGAGGGTGGGCCGATCCAGGGATTGCTCGGCTCGTCAACACTCTTCGGGTTCGTCGGTCTCATCGCGCTCATCGTCTTTGTGGTTCAGCTTCGCGCAGGACTCGTTTCTCGTATCACAGGGTGGTTCTGGGTTGCGATGGCGGTACTGACGCTGGCGCTCACCCGATCCGCAACAGTGACGGTCGCACTCGCGGCGGTGACCGTCGCTCTCGCGTTCGTTATTTGGGCGAGGCGCATCGGCCCCGAGCGGCGACTGCCGGTCTACATCACGGGCGCGGCCCTCATCGCCGCGATCACGGCGACGGTGCTGTTCGCGCGCAGCTTCGTGTTCGGCCTGCTCGGCAAGAGCAGCGACATGACGGGCCGACTCGAGACGTGGGAGAAGGTCATCGAACTCGCGCAGCAGCGGCCGTGGTTCGGTTGGGGTTGGGTGAGTTACTGGGCTCCGTGGGTCGAGCCGTTTGAGTCGCTCGATGTGCAGGGCGGCATTCAGGTCATGAGTGCGCATAATGCGTGGCTCGACGTGTGGTTGCAACTCGGCATCGTCGGGGTGCTCGTGTTCGCGCCGCTCGTGGTGCTCACGCTGCTGCGGGTGTGGTTTCGGGCGGTGGATCAGCCGCGTCGCGGCTTCGGCCCCGCGCTCCCCTATGCGACGAGTGCGATTTGGCCGTTCCTCCTCATGGTCGCGCTTGTCGTTCAATCGCTCGCCGAGAGCCGCATATTGATTGAGAGCGGCTGGCTGTTGCTCATCATTCTCGCGGTGAAGTCTCGATTCGATTTTCAGCTTCCGTCACTCGACGCTGAGCCGCAGAAGGTGCCGTGGCGCAGGGTGCCGATCGCGCGCGACACCGATACCGCTCAGCATTAGCGCACGCTCACCGCAGGTGCAGCCGCGGCTGGTCTCTTTCGATCACAGATAACCGTTCGTCGTGACGTGCAACTGTCGTCGTGATGTCGAGACGAAACTCACCGAGTTCATGACTCATGGCGTCAATCTTTGTTTCGAGCTTTTCGATCGGGCGGCGCAGGGTGACGTATAGCGTAACCCCACCGACAAGCATCGTAATGATGACCGCTATCGGGCCCACGATTGAGGCAATTTCTCCCAAGCTCATACTCCAATTCTTACAGCTCAACACCGAACACACGAGCGAGGTTAGCAAGTACGAACCTTACACGTAGACGCTCGAACCCAAGTTGTGGATAAACATGGCAGCAATGCCACATATCCCCATCTGTGGAAGACACCACCACGAACTAGGTTGGTACCCTTGAAGGGTGAACCTCACCACCGAGCGCCTGATCAAATTGCGGGCCGATGCTCAACTCGAGCGCGATACGTTTCTCGAGCATCGGGTGCGCATGGGTGAGGATCCCTCGGTTGCGTACGACCTCGTGCCGCAGGTCGATGAACTCGTCGTACTCACGCTCCGTGACGAGATGCTTGAGGAGCGCGGGCAACTCGCCGAGTACGCACTCGCTCGACTCGCAGCTAGCTCGGGCAGCAGTGACGCAGACGTGCACCGCGCGAACGCTGATCGCGTTGAGTTCGAGTTGCTCAGAGAAATTGCAGAGTCGGTGCCAGAGCTCACGGTAGCTGTGTGGCGGTCGGCGGATCGGCTCGACCTGAAGTAATTGTTCAGAAGATTTGAGTTCCTTACTTTTCTGCTGATGTAAGATTCTAATATTTAGGAAAGGGTGAGGATGTTCACTGCGACGATGACAAGTAAGGGTCAACTCACGATCCCGAAAGAAATGAGAACCGACCTAAATCTCACGACCGGTTCAAAGGTAACGTTCATCCGCCTGGGCAACGGTCAATACCGAATTCTCCCTCAAACCAGAAACGTGATGGATTTGGCAGGCATACTGCACAACCCAGACGGGCCAGTATTGACCCTCGAAGCAATAGAAGAGTCAATTCAAGAAGGCTGGGCAGAGAGTGGCCTGCGCGGCTCGTCTGCGAACGAATCAGATCAACCGCAGTGATCTCCACTTCTCCCGCAACATACATCGGCATTGATACCAACGTTCTGTTGCGTTTTCTTCTCCGGGACGACCTGGAACAATACGAGGCTGCTCGGCAAGTTTTTGCTGGATTCTCTCCAGAGCACCGCGGCTTCATTACGCAGATTACGCTCGCCGAGACATACTGGGTGCTCTCACGTTCCATCAGACTCAGTCGTGACGAGTGCCTCACGATCATCCGTCACCTCTTCGAGTCCGATTCAATCGAGTTCGATGACGGTGAAGGTGTCGCTCGTGCCCTTGTATTCGCTGAAGATCACTACGCCGACTTCGGTGATGCCCTTATCCAGGGCACGATGGAACTCTTCGGCATTGATCGGATCGTCACGTTCGACAAACGAGCCTCTGATCGACTCGGGTGGGAACTGCTCAACCAATACTAATGCGTTCCCGGAGCCACATGCGATAAGCGTTGAGCTGTTGCCGCCCAACCTTGGCGCCCAGTTGGTACGCTGAAGACGTGCATTTCACGACGGAACGATCAGCGCATGAGTGATCGACACGAAAGCCGTCAGGCGCTCGCTGACAAGATCCGCGACGAACATCTCCACGGCACCGGCCGCAGCAAGTTCGGGTTCAAAGTACTCGTCGTACTCGTCGCGGTGACCGCCGTGGCAGTGATGCTGTGGTTGCAGCTCGCCGCGTCCGGAGCAGCTGACGGCGATATCGCAGCACCGCAGAACTCGACCGAGCAGTTCGGATTTCTTCACACGTCCGACGCTGCCGCAGACGGCGATCCGGTCTCGGTGACCGTCTACGAGGACTACCTCTGCCCATCGTGCAAGATCTTCCATGATGAAACGTCCGCGTACCTCGCCGAGCAGGTCACCGCGGGAACGGTTGAAGTGGAGTACCGCCCCTTCGCCTTCCTTGTGAACGCCTCCCCTGACGAGTACACGCAGCGGGCAGCGAACGCTGCGGCGTGCGTCGCCGATCGCGGCGGGGTGGATGAGTTCATTGCAATGCAGGACCTGTTGCTCGCGAACCAACCAGATGAGGGTGCCGCGGGCCTCACCGACGATCAGCTCACGGAGTTCGCGGTGCAGTCGGGTGTCGATGATGCCGCGTCGTGCATCACGGATCGCACGTTTGAGAGCTGGGTTGCGCAGGCGCTCGACGCGGCGATCGACGCGGACGTCACTTCGACACCGACGATCCGCGTCAACGACGTGACAATTCTGCGTAGCGCTGACGGCAAGGAAGTCATGCCGGGCCTCGAAGAAGTGCAGTACGCGATCGAACAGTTAGCGGAGTAACCATGACGAAACACTCTGAGCCCGCACCGATCTCTTGGGAGGCCGAACGCAGGAATCTGCCTGAGCGACCGGCCGTTTCATCGAATCTCAACGCTGAGACGCTCATCGCGAGGCCGAGGCGCACGGTTGTCGCGGCGATCCTGTTCGTCGTGGCCGCGCTCGCTGTCCTCGCATCGATCGTAAACGGCGTATTGATGCTCGAGACGCTTCGCACAAACATTGTCACGGCGCTCCCAGACGACATTACGACAGAGTATTCCGAAGAGAGCGTGCAGCAGGCGGCAACAGTCTTGCTCGCAATTGCCGCAGCCTTGCTCGCGGTCGTGCTCATCGTGCAGGCCATGAGCTTGAATACGTGCATTCGGGCACGAAGCCGCGCGGCGCGCGTAACGTTCTCGGTCGCGAGCATCGCGATGATTCTAGCGATCGGGATCGGCCTGGTGCTCAGAGAACCGAGCACCTGGGATGTTGCGCTCAGCGCAACCGCCAGCTGCTTGGTGCTGCTCGCTACCGTGCTGATCTGCACGCCGCCGGTGACTCGCTGGCTACGCCAGAGCGAGGAGCGGCGCACGATCGTGCTCGCAGACGCGGTGAGTGAGCGCGCTGGAAGCGGCGAGTGAGGCTAGGAACGGGCTCCCGCGAGTGCGCCTTCGGCACCCTCTTCGAGCCCCGCGATGAGGCGCTCGCAGGTTTGCTCGGCAATTGCGCAGGCCATCGAGGTGTCCCGGTCGAGCAGCGGGTTTGCACGGAGTTCGCGCCACCGCAGCAGGTGATCCACCGCGGCTGATCTCAGCGCAGCCGTGTCGGCATCGGCGTCGCAACCCAGTCGGCAAGCTGCACCGGCGCCGCTTCCCCCGACGAGACGCTCGAGTTCTTCAGTGAGGGTGGCGGGCAAATCGAGTCGCCCGCTCGCGATTCGGCCGATGAGTTGCATCTCGGCGTACGTGTGAGCCGTCGACATGTGTTGATCTGCAGCGGCAAGCAGTTCTTCCGTTCCCGCAGCAGGGTGGTGCCGCAGTAGCTGGTGCAACGCGAACACTACCGAGTGCGCCTTCAGCTCGGCCTGCCGCCCGGTAAAGTGCACGTCGATGACGCGCCTGAGCTCATCGAGCCCGCTGCGCCTCAGCAACTCGGCCGAGAGCGTCTCAGCATCGTCGATGCCGCCTCGCACTGCGGCGAGCGCGAGACGAATACCGTACAGTCCAAATCTCTCGACGAGGTCGTTGCGCTCTCGTTCGGCGGGCAGCTCGGTTGAGCGCGCGGTGATGAAGCGCTCGGCAGTGAGCAGCACGGCGTCGGTTTTGGCTACGGGGAGTGCCGCAAGGCGCACAAAGGTCGCGTAGTCGGCCTGCTTCATGGTGATTGCGCCGAGGCCCAAGAGGCCCGCGACGGGCACCACGGTCTCGCAGATTCCCTCAAGCTCGGGTGAGTTGCGCAGTCGCTTTGCGGTCTCATTGATAGCGACTTGCGCGTCGAGGCGGGCGGATCCCAGTTCGTCAGCGCGAGAGAGCACGGCGATCGCACCGATCGCCGCGTTGCCGTGCCTCGTGCGTTCGTTGAGTGATCGCAGGTATCGCACATCGGTTTCGTGCAGGGACCTCAGGAGGTACACGACTGCGTCTGCACCCGCGGCCCCCTCTTCCGGTACGAGGAAGCGGTCGGTGTACTGCGACACCTCGTGTGACACCGATGCGGTGCCAGGGGTGTCGATAAGGGTGATGCCGGCGATGCCTTCGGCGGGCCAGGTGACATCGATCTGCCGCACTTCTTCTGGGCTCAGACCCGCGAGGTCGAGTTCGAGGCGGTCGCTCTGACGTCGCGCGGGGATCGACACAGTGTCGCCATGCAGCAAGTGCCCCGTGACCCGCGGCACGCGTCCGTGCTCGTAGCGCGTGACGATGCGGGTGCACTCCCTGGCATCGGTTGGGGCGATGCGCTCGCCGATCAGCCCGTTGAGCAGCGTGGATTTGCCTGCCTTCACTGACCCCACGAGCGCGACGCGCAATGGTTCGGTGAGACGGGCCTCGAACGCGTCGAGCTGCGCCTGCACATTGTCAGTGGAGGAATAGAGCGCTCGTGCGGCGGTCACGAGCGACCTCGCTGACTCGGTGGGGTTTCTCACAGTGAGCTCCGTTCTTGTACGGCTCGCCGGCGTTCAGGCTCAGTGGGCCTCGGCGTTCCGGTAACCAAGGCGTCTGCGCGGTCGCCGAGCAGTTGCAGCTCATGCAGTTCGCGACGCAACTCCGCGGCACGCACGCCTCGTTCTGTGGGCGGCAGCGCCGATCCACTCTTCGCGCGACGCATCGATTCGGTGAGTGACTGCTTGAAATTCTCGGCGACCGAAATGAAGTGGTCGCGCAGCACTCGCTTCACGCCGTTCAGGCGGTCCCTCGACTCTTTACTCACTTGGAAGATGGCTTCGTCTATGAGCCTGCGAACGGCATTCTTGGCCTCATTGCGTCGCTGCTCGAGACGCTGTTTCGCCTCGTTGCGGTACGCGAACCCACCCATGATGAGGCCGGCCGCTACCGAGATGGGGTTCACGAGCGCCATGCCTGCGAGCGTGGTCATGAGGCCAAACATGAGCACCCCACCGTACGAGCCTTTGAGCCCGATCATGAGCTTCTGCCCGATCGAGAGTGCACCAGACTCCACGTAGTCGAGGCTGCCAATGGCCCGAAGCGCCTTCTCGGTGCCAGCGAGCGACAGCCCCGGCACCGAGGCCCTTCCGTCGAGCACAAAGTGTTGCGAGACGACGTCGGCGAGGTGCATGCTGCGGGTGTGTGCCCAGACAAAGTTGTCTGCGACGGCCTGGGTCACGGACTCTGCAAGCCAGGTTCCGATGTCGTCCCACGATTTGCCCGGATCACTGCTCTCGATGAGCTGGTCGGCCTCCCGCCCAACCGCGCGAAGACGGTCCCTGAGGTCGAACTCGATGTCATCAATGAGTTCGATTGATCCATCGGCCAGTGTCTGCTGCCACCTCGCCGATTGCCTGGTGAGACGCTCGGCGCGTTCCTCGGCCTGCACGAGGTCGAGGATCACAGCGGCACCACTTTCTGGGTTCGCGAGGACTTCGAGTTCTGCGTTCACCACCATCGAGAGCAGGCCGCCGACTGAGCGAATCTCCTCGGCCGCGAGACGGTAACGCTCTGCGAGCACCGAGTTCCACTGACCGTGGAGGTGCCTGGCGAGGGCGGTTACTCCCGCTTCCTCGAGCAGGTGTCGGTCGTGCTGCTGCACGGCGAGGTTGTGGATCACTGCCGAGGTGACGAGCATCGGAGCTTCAATTCCGGCGGCTGCGAGGTGCTCAGTGTTCGCTTCGACGACGGCGCGCCAATTATGCTGCAGGTCGCTCTTGCTCACCACGCAGGTGAGGCGCGGGCATAACTCCGCGGCGTGCGAGAGGAATGCGAGCTCTGGCTCGGTAAGTTCTTGGGTCGCGTCGGTCACGACGACGACAACGTCTGCCTGCGGCAGGAGGGTGAGATTGGTGGCGGCCCGCGACTGCGTTCGCCCGACGCCCGGGGTGTCCACGAGCACGAGGCCAGCCTCGAGCACCCGCCTCGGCAGGGTCACCTCGGCGTGCAGATTACCGAAGGTGCCCGTGTCGCCGGCGAGTTCGGTAACGTGCGCACGAAGATCGGCGGGGTCGACTGCGGTGCGGATCACCTCGCGCTCTCCGGTGAGTTCGGTGACGAGCGTGGCGGTGAGCTGCTCTCCCCACCGCACGACGGTCGGCACCGATGTCGCAACAACGTCGTCAATTGGGCAGACCTCGGCGGTGACGAGCGCGTTCACGAGAGCGCTCTTGCCCTGCTTAAACTGCCCGACCACGACCACGCGAACGCTGGCATCATTGACCGATGCCGAAGCCGCAGTCAGGCGTTCCGCAAGGTCAGGTCGCCCTGCTCGCTGCGCCGTCGCGGTCATCTCAGCGATGATCGCTGCGAGGCTTGCGGCCGCCTGCGTGGGGTGAGTCATGGGATTCCTCTGGACTGGGGTTACCCGAGGGGCCCGCTTGCCTACACCGCGGCAGAGCGGGCCCCTCGAGCCGGGTCGAAGTCGCTTACGCGCCGAACGTGTACGAGTAGTCGGTCGTCGTAGGTGCGACCGTGGTCTCGGTCACAGTCGTGTTGCCCGAGCCCTCCTCGTAGTAGTTGCCGTAGCTCGAAGACGCGTCTGTGTAGGTGTCTCCTGCGTTATACGTGTGATCGTCGTAGACGTACCCCGTGGTCTCGGTCGACGCATCGGTGAACGTGTCACCCGACGTCACCGAGTGGTCATCGATCACGGTGTTCGTCGAACTGTTCGAGTTATCCGAGTGATCGGACAGGTCGATCGCGAGGTCGCCAGAGGTGGTCGACGAGTCGGTGATCGTGTCCCCCGCGGTCACCGAGTGATCGTCGATCACGGTGTTCGTCGAGTTGTCAGAGCTGTTCGAGTTGTCGGAATTGTCAGAGTGATCCGAGTTGTCGGAGTGATCTGAGTTGTCAGAGTGATCCGACAGATCGAGCGCGATGCTGCCGAAGTTCGTCGACATGTCGTGGTTCTCGGTGATCGCAACAGTGTTGCCCGAGTCGGTCGTGTTGCCCTGGTTGCGGTTATCGATATTGCCGATGCCGCCGGTGTTTGAACCGTTCTCCCAGTAGTCGCCGCCGACGGTCTCTGAGCTGTCCACCGCGATATCACCGATGTTCAGGGTGTTGCCGGTGTTCTCGGCAGCGTTGTTGTTCCCGCCGATCGACGACGTGTTGCCGGTATTCTCCGCGGCATTGTTGTTGCCGCCAATGGTCACCGAGTTGTCAGAGCGATCAGACAAATCCACAGCCACATCGCCGACCGTGTTGCCAGTGTTCTCGGCGTTGTTCTGGTTGCCGCCAACACTTACCGAGTTGTCAGAGCGATCAGACAGATCCACAGCCACATCGCCGACCGACAACGTATTGCCAGTGTTCTCCGCGGCATTGATGTTGCCGCCGATCGAGACCGAGTTATCGTTCCCCGTGTTCTCCGCGGCGTTGTTGTTCCCACCAAAGGAGATCGACGAGGTGT
>JBEBUJ010000081.1:0-9052 GCA_040393365.1 Leucobacter denitrificans | reverse complement strand
TGTACGGCTCGCTTGAAGAGCTCGAGCGCGACTTCGGCACTCTGCCGCGGAACGACCAAGGCGAGATCGACCTGCACCGGCCGTACATTGATTCGCTGACCCGTCCGAATCCCGATGACCCGACCGGCAAGTCGACGATGCGCCGCATCGAAGACGTCTTTGACGTGTGGTTCGACTCTGGCTCGATGCCGTTCGCGCAGGCGCACTACCCGTTCGAGAACCAGGAGTGGTTCGACACCCACCAGCCAGCCGACTTCATCGTCGAGTACATCGGCCAGACAAGGGGCTGGTTCTATGTCATGCATGTGCTGGCGACGGCCCTCTTCGATCGGCCCGCGTTCAAGAGTGTGATTAGCCACGGCATCGTACTCGGCAGCGACGGTAATAAGATGTCGAAGTCGTTGCGCAACTACCCCGATGTGAACGAGGTGTTTGATCGCGATGGCAGCGACGCGATGCGCTGGTTCCTCATGGCGTCTCCGGTCGTTCGCGGCGGCAACCTCATTGTTACCGAAGAAGGCATTCGCGAGGGTGTGCGCCAGTTTATCCTTCCGCTGTGGAACACCTGGTACTTCTTTGGGCTGTATGCGAACGCCGATGGCGTTGAAGCGAAGTTCAGCACCGACAGCGCCGATCCGCTTGACCGCTACATCCTCTCGAAGACGGGCCGCCTTGTGCGCACGGTCCAACAGCATCTCGAGGATCTCGATACCACGTCGGCAGCCGAAGCCCTGCGCGAGTACGCCGAGGTGCTGACGAACTGGTACGTGCGACGCTCTCGTGATCGTTTCTGGGCGGGTACGACCGGGGAACACGGTGTGCCGGAGAATCAGCAGGCGTTCGACACGCTCTACACGGTCCTCGAGACCGTGACCCGCGTGGCCGCCCCGTTGATGCCTCTCATCTCCGAAGAGATCTGGCGCGGGCTCACCGGCGGGCGCTCGGTTCACCTGACTGATTGGCCAGACGCGTCGCTCTTCCCGAGCGATGACGAACTCGTAGAAGCGATGGATGAACTGCGCCAGATCACCTCGCAGTCGCTCGCGCTGCGCAAAGCGAAGCGACTTCGCGTGCGCCTGCCGCTGCAGAAGCTGAAAGTTGTGACGGCCCGCAAGCACGCGTTGAAACCCTTTTCCGGCATTCTCGCCGAGGAGCTCAACGTGAAGAAGGTGAAGCTCAAGAAGCTGAAAGACGATTCGGCCGAGAAGTACGGCATCGTGCAAACGCTCTCGGTCAACGCGCGCGCAGCCGGGCCCCGCCTCGGCAAAGACGTGCAGCTCGTCATCAAGGCCGCAAAGTCTGGCGACTGGGGCGAGGCAGACGGTGTCGTGACCGCCGGTGGCATCGCACTCGAGCCCAGCGAGTACGAACTGACGCTCTCGACCGGCGCAAACGACGCAGACCGTGACGCGCTAGGGCTGCTGCCCGGCGGTGGTTTCGTGCTGCTTCGCACCGAAACCACGCCCGAGCTCGAAGCCGAGGGTGTCGCCCGTGACGCGATTCGTGCCGTGCAGGAAGCTCGTAAGTCGGCTGGACTTGAAGTCAGTGACCGCATCGAGCTGGTGTTGCTCGCGCAGCCGGAGTTCGCCGCTGCGCTTGATGCTCACAAGGATCTGGTCGCAGCTGAGACGCTCGCTGTTGCCATCACTGTGGAAGCGGCGGAGGATATCGATGTGACAGAATCCGCGACGCGTGAGCAACATGGCGGCAGTGAATTCCGTGCCATGGCGCTGGGTGCTGCGAAAGCACCGCTCGTCATCACGCTCGAGGCATCAGAAAGAGGCAAGCAGTGACATCTGCAGAACGCGCGGCCGAGCGGGTCTACGAGCAGCTGCTCACCCGAGTTGGCGAGGCGAGCCCACGCCCACGTATCGAGCCTGTGCGAAGGCTCGCAGAACTTGCCGGTTCGCCCCAGCTTTCCTACCCGGTGATCCAGGTTGCCGGCACGAACGGCAAGACCTCGACGAGTCGGGCGATCGAAGCCTTGCTGCGCGCTCACGGCTTGCACACCGGGCTTTTTACGAGCCCGCACCTGATTGAATTTGGTGAGCGATTTCAGCTTGGTGGCGAGCCCGCGAGCGGGCACGTACTCGCCGAAGCCTGGGACGAACTTCAGGCGCCGCTCGAGATCGTCGATGCGGAGCTGGCGGCTGCCGGGCACGGGCCGATCACGTTCTTTGAGGCACTTGCCGTGCTCGCGTTTACGATTTTCGCCGATGCGCCAGTCGATGTTGCCGTCATCGAGGTCGGCATGGGCGGGGAATGGGATGCCACGAACATTGCTGATGCCAAGGTCGCCGTCTTCACCCCGATCGATCTCGACCACACGGCGGTTCTCGGCCGTGATATCGCGACTATCGCGCGCACCAAGGCCGGAATCTTGAAGTCGGGCACGGTCGCGGTTTCTGCGAGACAGCACCCCGACGCGCTTGGCGAGATCCTCGATGCTGGCGAACGTCTCGGTGGCTCGGTCTATGTCGCTGATCGCAGCTTCGCACTGCTCGACGACCGGCTCGCAGTCGGGGGCCGGCAGGTAGATATACGTGGCTTGACTGGTGAGCAGTACGAACCCCTGTTCGTGCCGCTCTACGGCGTGCACCAATCTGAGAACGTGGCGCTCGCTATCGCTGCGACCGAGGCCTTCTTCGGGGCAGAACGTGCACTTTCGAGCGAAGCTGTTGAGGAAGGCCTGGCCCAACTCACGTCGCCCGGTCGGCTGCAGCTCATAGGCACCGAGCCGATCATCTATGTCGACGCCGCGCACAATCCGCACGGAGCTGAGGCGCTCTCGAGGGCCGTCACCGAATCGTTTGTCTTCAGCGAACTCGCGCTCGTGCTCGGGTCGCTCGCTGACAAGCATGCTGAGGGTGTGTGTGCCGCCTTGGCGCCTATCGCAGACCTCGTGTACGTCACACCGGTCGATTCGCCACGAACGCTCCCGCTCGACGAGCTGGTGACCACTGCGGTTCAAGAGTTCGGCGATACGCCGGTCGAGCGCGCTGAGTCCCTCGCGGAGGCTCTTGACACTGCACGAGCATGGGCAGCGCGTGCGACCGGTCGTGCGGTGCTCGTCGCCGGATCGGTGCTGCTCGCGGGTGAAGCGATCGCTCATTCGCGCTCCGAGGGTTGGGGGCTGGCATGAGCGATGCTGCAGAGTTCCCGGATCGGGCCGATGAGGACGAACTCGTGCTCTCTCCCTCTGAAACGCTCGCGCACAACACAGCAATGCGCGTATCTGGAGCCGCGCAGGGCGGAGCGGCAAGAACGCAGCGAGCCCTCGCCTCGATCGTGCTTGGCTTCGAGCTCATAATTGTGTTCCTTATCGGCATGACGGCCTATGGTCTCGATGTGCTCGAACCGAGGGAACTGGGCATCTGGATCGGTGTCGGCTTGTGCGCGCTCATCCTTGCCGCCCTGGCGACCATGCGTTTCGGCAACGTTGGCACCTCGCTTGGCTGGGTTGTGCATGCGCTGATGCTGCTGACCGCCATCATTGTGCCGCTCGCGCTGATCGTCGGTATCATCTTCACGGGGCTGTGGATCTACTGCTTTGTGAAGGGCCGTCAAATCGACAGGGATCGTGAGCTCTGGCTCGCGTCTCAGCGCTGACCCCGGTCACATGAGTACACTCGATGTGGCCCAAAAACCCCAACCGTGAGGAGCCAATATGTCCGCCGAACAGACACTCATTCTGGTCAAGCCCGACGGAGTGAAGCGTGGACTGACGGGTGAGATCCTGCGCCGCATTGAGGCGAAGGGTTACCGCTTGGTTGACATCAAGCTGGTCCACGCCGGCCGTGAACTGCTCGCTGCTCACTACGAGGAGCACGAGGGCAAGCCCTTCTACGAGCCTCTGATCGAGTTCATGTCGTCGGGCCCCACCGTGGCCATTCGCGCCGAGGGACAGCGTGTGATCGAGGGCTTCCGGTCGCTTGCGGGCACGACCGATCCCACCGTCGCAGCCCCCGGCACCATCCGTGGTGACCTCGGCCGCGATTGGGGTCTGAACGTGCAGCAGAACCTTGTGCATGGCAGCGACAGCACGCTGAGCGCTGATCGCGAGCTCGCGCTCTGGTTCGGCTAGAACCGAGGCACGTTGCGCCCCGGTCGATAAGCCGAGACGGTTGGATCACCGGGGAGCCAGAATCGCCAGGGAAACGCAGGGCCGCCGGCATCGCCGCTCACTCCAACGCGGGGGCCGGTTTGAATCTCGCTTGGTGCCTGGGTCACGCGTTCTAACCTAAATGGGTCTGCGAGCAGATCGCGCCCATTGTGTTCTGGCCGAGAGATGCCGAGCGCCGCAGCCAGGTTTCCGGGGCCGCGTGCCAGCCGGTGATCCGGAATCGGGGCGACTGATCGACCGCGTTCACTTCGTGATCGTGCCAGCTCGATTCCGTCGACAACCTCGCCAGCGCGGATAAGCACCCCTGAGGCGACGCCGTCGGGAGAACAGACGAAGTTGAGCGCGTAGTGGATGCCGTGACTCAGGTATACGTATGCATGGCCGGGAGGTCCGAACATCGAGGCGTTCCGCGCGGTCTTACGCGTGCGGGAATGCGAGCCGCTGTCGTGCGGACCCGGGGTACCGACGCCGTGGTACGCCTCGACTTCGGTGATCCTGATCGTCGTGGTGCCGTCGCTGCTCACTACCGTGAGTAGCGATCCAAGCAGCTCTGGCGCCACCTCGAGGGCGGGTGACTCAAAGAAGTCTCGATCCACTCCTCCAGTGTGCCAGCCGAGTGCGACTTCCGCCGAGTTGTCTTCGCACCGCGGCAAACGTTCATGGTCACGGCTTCGCGACGCACTTCGAGTCGCTGTCAGAAGCGCGGAGTAGTCTCGTAGCCATGGAACCCACCCGCAGCGTCAGGCCATTTGAAGTCATTAGCGACTACGAGCCGAGTGGAGATCAGCCGCGGGCGATCGAGCAGCTTGCGCAGCGCATTAATGCGGGGGAGACCGACGTGGTGCTGCTCGGTGCAACCGGCACTGGCAAGTCTGCGACGACGGCGTGGCTGATCGAAGCCGTGCAGCGACCAACTCTCGTGCTCGCCCATAACAAGACGCTTGCAGCTCAGCTGGCCACGGAGTTCAGACAACTCCTTCCGAACAATTCTGTGGAGTATTTCGTCTCGTACTACGACTACTACCAGCCTGAGGCATACGTGCCTCAGACGGACACCTTCATAGAGAAGGATTCCTCAATTAACGCCGAGGTTGAGCGGCTGCGACATTCGACAACGAACGCCCTGCTCAGCCGCCGAGACGTGGTCGTTGTTTCGACGGTCTCCTGCATCTACGGCCTCGGCAAGCCCGAAGAGTATTACGAAGCGATGGTGCCGCTGGTCGTCGGCGACCGCCTTGACCGCGATGTGCTGCTTCGTCGATTCGTAGACATGCAGTACCAGCGCAACGACATTGAGTTCGTGCGAGGCAACTTCCGCGTGCGCGGCGACACGGTCGAGATCATCCCGATGTACGAAGAACTCGCGATTCGCATCGAGTTCTTCGGTGACGAGATCGAAGCGCTCTACTACCTGCATCCGGTTACCGGTGATGTGATCAAACAGGTCGAGACGGTTTCTGTGTTTCCCGGCTCGCATTACGTTGCCAGTCGCAACGTGATGAACCGCGCAATGGGCACGATCGCTGAAGAGCTCGACCAGCGTATTAAAGAACTCAAGCAGCAGAACAAGCTCGTGGAAGAACAGCGACTTCGCATGCGCACGACGTTTGATCTCGAAATGATGGAGCAAATCGGCTTCTGCTCGGGCATCGAGAACTACTCTCGCCACATCGACGGGCGCAAGGCGGGCGAGGCACCACACTGCTTGCTCGACTACTTTCCAGATGACTTCCTCGTCGTCATCGACGAGTCGCACGTCACCGTTCCCCAGATCGGCGCGATGTACGAGGGTGATGCTTCGCGCAAGCGTACGCTGGTCGAACACGGCTTTCGTCTCCCGAGCGCACTCGACAATCGGCCGCTCACCTTCAACGAGTTCAAGTCGCGCGTCGGGCAGACGGTCTACCTTTCAGCGACTCCGGGGGCCTACGAGCTTGACCGCGCAGACGGCGTCGTTGAGCAGATCATTCGCCCCACCGGCCTCATCGACCCTGAAATCGTGGTGAAGCCCAGCGAAGGGCAGATCGACGACCTTCTCGAAGAAGTGCGCCTGCGTGCGGAACGCGATGAACGTGTACTTGTCACCACGCTCACGAAGAAGATGGCAGAGCAGCTCACCACCTTCATGGAGGAGTCGGGAGTGCGGGTCCGTTATCTGCACAGCGATGTGGACACCCTCAGAAGAGTCGAGCTGCTGACCGAGTTGCGAGCAGGCGTCTATGACGTGCTGGTGGGCATCAATCTCTTGCGGGAAGGGCTTGATCTGCCCGAGGTGTCGCTCGTCGCGATCCTCGATGCAGACAAGGAAGGGTTCTTGCGCTCAAGCACATCCCTCATTCAGACCATCGGTCGTGCCGCCCGAAACGTCAGCGGACAGGTGCACATGTACGCCGACAAGATCACCCGATCAATGCGGCTCGCGATCGATGAGACGAATCGTCGTCGCGAGAAGCAGATCGAATACAACACTGCACACGGCATTGACCCGCAACCGCTACGCAAGAAGATTGGCGATATCACCGAAACCCTCTCTCGAGAAGCTGCAGACAGTGCGGCCATGCTTGCTTCTCGCGGAAACAAGCATCAGCAGAAGAGCGGTTCAACTCAACGCGCGAAGGGCAAGGCTGCCGCGCGCGCAGGCGCCATCGGTGCCGAGGGCTCGGCAAAGCTCGAAGAGCTTGTCGCTGAACTCACCGAGCAAATGCTTGCCGCAGCAGACGAGCTCAAGTTCGAGCTCGCGGCCCGGCTACGAGATGAAGTCTCTGAGCTCAAGCGAGAGCTCAGAAGCATGGACGCGGCCGGACACCGATAAGAGCCGATCTCGGGCGTGCGCCTAGCCATCAGAGCCCGCTGCACATACTTCTAGTTTCGTTATGTGACGAGTAACTTTGTAACATTACGTCGCGTAAACATAACCATAACCAAATCTTCTGTATGGTCGAACGAGTTACTGCTCCAGAAGACAGGTTCGCCCATGCCAGACTCGTTCGATCCGCTCTCGCTGATCTCCCTAGGAGCGACGGTCGCCGTCTTCGCAATCCTCATCGGTTTGCGCCTCAAGCGCCTCGGTTTCACCTCTCTGGTGCTGATTGCACTTGCCGCCGGTATCGGCATTGGCGTCGCCTTCAGGGGACACCTTGACTACGTCGGCTTCCTCGGTGACGCCTATATTCAGCTGATCACGGCAATCGTTGCGCCACTGATCTTCATCTCGATTCTCTCGAGCATCACGTCGCTTGGCACGCTCGCTCGGCTGCGCACCACGGGCCTGTCGAGTGTGTTCTGGCTGCTCCTTACCAACGCGATCGCAATTGTCTTGACGCTGGCAGTAGCGATCAGTCTCGGTCTTGGGCGAGGTGTTGAGCTTGACCTGCCAGACGCAGGCGCAGACATACTCGCAGGCATGGTCGAGCCGCTCGACCAGGTGATCCTCGGCCTGCTCCCGAGCAACCTCATTGGAGACTTTGCCAGCAACGCGATTCTTCCGATCATCTTGTTCGCCGTCGCGATCGCCGTCGCCTACTTGCTCGCCGCTCGCAACGACAACCGAGATCTGCGCGCGTTTAAGCGAGTGATCGACGGAGCCAAGCAGGTGCTCATGGTGACGGTCGGCTTCATTATCGAGCTCACGCCGTACGCGGTGCTTGCCCTCGTCGCCACGACCACATCAACGGCTATTACGAGGATCGAGACGATCCTTTCGCTGCTCGGCGTGCTGGTGCTCGGTTTCGCCATTACCTTTGCAGATGCCTATCTGGTCAATGGCGTGCTGCTGCGAGTGTTCGCAGACGTGAACCCGATTCGCTGGTTCCGTTTCCTCACCCCGGCACAGTACACAGCATTCACCACGCAGTCGAGCGTCGGCACCCTGCCCATCACCATTCCGACGCTGACGAAGAAGATTGGCGTCCCTGAGAATATCGCGTCGTTCACCGCACCGATCGGCACCACGATCGGCATGCCAGGTTGCTCAGGCATCTGGCCGATGCTCTCCGCGGTGTTCGCCATCAATGCGCTCGGAATCGAATACTCGATCGTGGACTACGTCACGCTTGCGGTGCTCGCCCTCTTCGTGTCGCTCGGCACGGCCGGGGTTCCCGGTACCGCGATCGTGACGGCCACTGCGGTGTTCACGGCCGCGGGCCTTCCGATCGAGGTGCTCGTGCTGCTGATTCCGATTAGCGCAGTCGTCGGCACCGCGAGCACGATGTCGAACGTCACGGCAGCCGCAACTGCGGCCACGATCGTCGCTCGCCGCGCGGGAGTGCTCGATGACGCCGTCTTCGCCGCGGCAACGTCCGAGCCTGATCGTGTGGAACTCGAGTCCGAGGCAGGTGCTGCAGTCGAGTCACACGCCTCAGCTCGCGTCGAGCATGATCAAGAGTTCGCAGACGAGTGGGATGTCCCGCTCTCTGGAGAGATCCCCCTCGGGCAGTGCGAATTGCCCGGCACCACCAAGACCCTTTCCTCGCCATCAACTGCACGGAGCTAATCAATGTCGAATCGCACTCATACTTCTCGCTACCTCGCTGGGGGACTCCTCGCGCTCGGACTCGGCGTCGCGACCCTCGTGGCCCCGCCGCAGCTCGCGGTGTTCGACACTGCTACCCCTGCGTATGCGGCTGGTGATGTCTGCGACATCTGCGGCATCGCCTTTGATCCGGTGGCGTGCGAGCGACTCGGTGGATGGCCGTACGACTCCACAGAAGAAGAGCCGCCCCCCGCCATCAAGGCTGCTAGCCAGCCGGCACCCGCGACGCCAGCGCCAACGACCCCGCCCGCATCGGCGCCCCAGACGCAGACCACGACGTCGAAGCCCGCCACTAGTTCGTCAAGTCCGGCGGCCGCTGCGCCGACCGCCGAGGCAACAGCCGAGGAAGTCACAGAGGAAGAGGTCGTCGAGGCAGCCCCGTCAGAGGCTAAGACGTC
>JBEBUJ010000080.1:0-9079 GCA_040393365.1 Leucobacter denitrificans | reverse complement strand
TCCAAATGAACTCGATCTTCTCGTTGTCGAACGCGCGCTGCTGCATGATCTTCGAGGCTTTGAGCTCATCGCGGCGGTGGATCACGTAGACCTTGCTCGCGAAGCGCGTGAGGAACGTTGCCTCCTCCATTGCGGAGTCGCCACCACCAACAACGGCGATGGTCTTCTCACGGAAGAAGAACCCGTCGCAGGTTGCGCACCACGAGACGCCGTGGCCCGAGAGTCTCTCTTCGCCCTCGACACCGAGCTTGCGGTAGGCAGAGCCAGTAGCGTAGATGACTGATTTTGCTTCGTGCACATTGCCCGCGGTGTCGGTGACCTTCTTCACCTCGCCCGAGAAGTCGACCTCGGTGATGTCATCGTAGACAACCTCGGTTCCGAAGCGCTCTGCCTGCTGCTGCATCTTCTGCATGAGGTCGGGGCCCTGAATTCCCTCGGGGAAACCCGGGAAGTTCTCAACGTCGGTAGTGTTCATGAGTTCGCCGCCCATGCTCACCTGGCTCGCGAAGAGCAGGGGTTTGAGTTCAGCGCGGGCGGCGTAGATTGCCGCGGTGAATCCGGCAGGGCCAGAACCGATGATGATGACCTCGCGCATGTTACTCCTTCGCGGTTGTGCGGTGTGGTGCGGGGTGGATCCCGCAGGTGATACAACCCATCCTAAAGCCGACCTATTCCCCGGCCGAGTGCACGCGCCTGCGCACGCTCCGCCAGATGCCGAATCCGAACAGCAGGGCTGCAGCGACGGCGAGACTCGCGATTGCGATTGACTCGAGTGACGTGCTGATCGAGACCGGCAATACGTCGGTCGAGGACGTGAATGTTTCGTCGGTGCTGGTGACCGAAAGCAGAATCGATGACTCGCCCGAGGAGACGCGACTTCGCACGGGAACGAGCACGCCCTCAGTGGAGTCCTCAGGAAGCAGGATGTCGGTGAATTGACGCTCAGTCATTGAAAGCGCGGCGGAGGTTGGGGCCGCAGAAAGGCTCACCATCGCGTCGAAGGGAAGCGGATTACGCAATTGCACCGGAATCCTGCTCGAGACACCGACGAGCTGAGCCTTTTTCGTGCCAACGATCGAGACCCCGCTCTCCAACTCGCTGTCGCGTTCGAAGTATGCGCGTTCTAGCTCGTCGATATCTGTGTCGCCAGTTGCGTTCCGCGTCGCGAACAGGTTCAGCAGGCGCATGCGCTGGTAGCTGTCGAGAAACTCGGGGTGGACGAGCAGTGCGCGAGTCTCGAGTACCGTACTCTCGTTCGCCGCGGCGCGTTCGAGTACTTCGATGCGATGTTCGTCGGGTTCAGCGGGTTCGAGCACAGCGGTTCCTTCCGCCTGATTCTCGAACGCCGTCGTGTGCACCCAGTCTTGTGAGACGAGTGCCGCAAGCACGTCGAGTGGATCCTCCGAATCGACGATGCCGCCGCGATCCACACCCAAGACGAGGCCGTGCTCACTGGTCATGGCGGCGAGCACGAGTCGCGCGTGGGCCTGGGCGGTGCCAAGGTCTCGTTCGGTGTCGGTCGCACCCGCGAGTGCAAGCTGCACGCCGCTCGTGAGCTCTTCGTCGATGACTGCTGCAGAGGAACTGCCGAGGGCGGCCCTCGGCCCGCCCGTCAGCGTCACATTGCTCGTGTTCATCACCGTGAACTCGAGACCAGAGCGTTCGAGCAGAGCCATCGTCTCGGCAGAGACCTGCCCGTCGGCTGGCCACGCTCCCGGCAGCCCGTTTGGCCAGTCTCCCAGCGCCGCGAGCGTCGGTTCTCCGGTCACGGGGTCTGCCGCGGTGTCGACTGTCGCCGGAACGCCGCTCTCGGGGTCGGTGTTCGTTTCGCCCGTCTCCGCACCATCGCCACCCGGTTCTGCCTCACCCTCGACCTCCGGTTCATCCTGAGGGCTCCAGGAGCCGAATCGAGTAATGAAGTCGAAGCCCTGGGGGGCGAGCAGCTCGTCGAAGTCCAGGGCGGCTTGTGCTGCGGGATCCGCATCGGCGTACTGCAGCGTGAAGCTCGTGAGCGAGGTGCGCTCAAGCCGAGCCAGAAACTCCTGTGCCGCGCCCGGTGCCTCATCCCCGTATGCGCGAATCGACGCCACTATTCGTGGGTCGATCGCGAGCATCGCCTCTGTCTGCACCGCAAAATCGAGGAGGTCTTCAAGGCCTGGCACTGCGTCTTCGAGCTGTGAGCGCGTGGGCATCGAATGCACGACCTCGGGAAGCAGCAGGGGAATGATGAGCGAAAGCTCGACGCTCGCGGCCGGATCACTCGTGCCCTGCCACACGATGGGGCTATACGCGGTGAGGGCAGGCTGGCCGCTCGACTCCCCCGCCACATACTTCGCATAGAGGCGATACACGCCGGGTTCGGTGGTGAATGAGAACGGTACGTCTTCGGCGGCAAGCGTTACCGTGACCTGCTGTTCGCTCGAGGCGGCTGTCGCCCCGATCTGCTCGATCGCAATAGCGGTCGGATCGGGACGGTTGTCGCTTTCGGCAACCTCTGGCCCGGTCGGCAAGATTACGCTGCCAGAAACGATCTGGTCTCCGAGTGACAGCTCAACAGACCCCTCGGGCAGGCTTCGTTCTGACGAATTTCGCAACAGAACGCGAAACTGGATCTCCTCCTGCGTCGCGAGGATCACCGGATCCACTGGGGCGACAACCAATTCGACATCCGCCGTGCTAGATTCCGTGGTTTCCGCAGTGTCGACCTCGCCTGACGCATCGGTCGCGGGCGCCACGACGGTGTGGGACGTCTGAACGAGCACTCCTGTAAGCGGAAGCGCGAGCGTCAGCAACCAGGCAGCCCACATACCCGGGGCTCGTGTTACTCGCATGAGCTTTAGTTTAGAGTCGCGCAGCCCGGGTAACCTTAATGGGTGCTTTCTCTTGCAGAATCTATGGCCGCTCTTCAGCGGATCGCAGACTCCAGGCCCGTGTCGACACTTGCTGCGGCCTTCGCTGACGCGGGACACGAGTTCGCGCTCGTCGGCGGGCCTGTGCGCGATGCCTTACTCGGACGCGGGGTGACGGATCTCGATTTCACGACCTCTGCAAGGCCCGATGAGACACGCGCGATTCTCGAGCGCCTCACGAAGAACATCTGGGATGTCGGCAGGGACTTCGGCACCATCGCCGCGAAGCTCGACGGGGAGACGGTCGAGATCACGACGTATCGCGCCGACACCTACAGCGACGACTCACGCAAGCCGGAAGTGGCCTTCGGCGACACGATCGAGGGCGACCTCGTGCGTCGAGACTTCACGATCAATGCGCTGGCCCTGCTCCTGCCTGAGATGCGGCTCGTCGACGTGTCGGGCGGAATCGAAGATCTGCTCGCCGGCCGCATCGCGACGCCCGGCGCACCCGAGGTGTCGTTTACCGATGATCCACTGCGCATGCTGCGAGCCGCGCGATTTTCTTCGCAGCTTGAGTTCGAGGTGGATCCAAGCACCCAAGAAGCTATGGTGAAATTCGCCGAGCGCCTCGACATTATTTCGGCTGAGCGGATCCGCGAGGAGTTCGTGAAGCTCCTCGCAACGCGCGATCCAGTACCCGGCATCAGGCTGCTCGTTGAGACCGGACTTGCTGAGCGCTTCTTGCCGGAACTCGTCGCCCTGGTGACCACCCAGGATGACCACGGCCGCCACAAAGACGTGTACGAGCACAGCCTCACGGTTCTGCGGCAGGCGATCGAGCTAGAAGCGGCGCGCGGGCATGGAAGCGAAGCTTCCGCTGCGCCGCTTGTGCCGCCCACGGCGGCAGCCCACGGAGCGCAGCGAGGGGTGGCGGCGCGCGGGCATGGAAGCGAAGCTTCCGCTGCGCCGAGCCCCGACATCGTGCTGCGGCTCGCGGCACTCCTGCACGACATCGGCAAACCGGCGACGAGGCGGTTTGAGCGCGGGGGTGTGACTTTTCATCACCATGACGTGGTTGGTGCGAAGCTCGCGAGGAAGCGGTTACGCGAATTGCGCTTCGACAACGAAACGATCAGGAAGGTGTCGAGGCTCGTCGAGCTGCACCTTCGCTTTTTCGGGTACAGCGACCAACAGTGGACCGACTCGGCCGTGCGACGCTACGTGCGCGACGCGGGTGAGGTGCTCGATCAACTACACATTATTACTCGCGCAGACGTGACCACCAGAAACCGCCGTAAGGCCGAGCGCCTCGAGCACGCCTATGACGACATCGAGCGGAGGATCTCAGAGCTCGCCGAGGCTGAAGAACTTGCCGCTGTGCGGCCCGAACTCGACGGTGCTGCAATCATGCGGTTGCTCGACATTCCGCCCGGTCCTGCGGTGGGTCGCGCGTACGCCTACATGCTCGAAGTGCGACTTGATGAAGGACCGATTGGCAAGGAGGCTGCCGAGGCCCGGCTCAGGGCCTGGGCAGAGGAGAACATTGCGGAGTAGCGACGTGGATAGAGAACAGGTGATGCCTGCGGTGCAGGAGTGGTTTGGGGGCGCAGCGCGGGTGCTTTTTGTGCACGCGCATCCCGATGACGAGACGATCACTACCGGGGGAACGCTTGCTGCACTTGCCGAAGCGGGGCGCGAGCCCCTGCTCGTCACGCTGACTCGAGGGGAGCAGGGTGAGGTCGTGCCTGGCCCGCTCGAGGCAATGGCCGCGGCTCACGGTCTGGCGGTGGTGCGCCAGAACGAGCTCAAGAATGCGCTCGTGATGCTTGGACTCGAGCGTCACGCGTTTCTCGGGGTCCCACCGGCGCGCGCCGCTGGCCTCGAACCGGCGATCTACGAAGACTCGGGGATGGCGTGGTTGCCTGACGGTCGTGCCGGTGCGTCGGCAAGTGCCTCAGCTGACTCGTTGACTGCCGTTCCGGCCGTGGAGTCGCTTACCGACCTTCTCGCCGTCGCGAATGATTCGGGTGCGGGTGCGATCGTGAGCTACGACGACGGCGGCGGCTATGGGCACCCTGATCATGTGCACGCGCACCGCATCGCTCGTGCCGTCGCCCTGGCGCTTGAGCTCCCGTTCTGGGAGATCGTTTCACCAAGCGGGGCAATGATCGAGGAGGCTGCGCCGACCGCTCCGGCACCGACTGCTGCTGAGTCGAGTGATGAAGCTGCTGTGGGATCCGAGATAGAGACGTACGACATCTCCCCCTGGTACGACCGCAAGCAGGCGGCGCTGCGTGCGCACACCACCCAGCTCTCGGTTGACGGCGACGACATCGTGCACGTGGGAGGTCAGCGCCACCCCATTGGTCGGGTTGAACGATTCAGGCGCGTTGAGGATCAGCGAGGGTGATCCTCGCGGAGTGATCCACACCGTCTCGTAAGTGTCGGGCCACCACCCATCTCGGGCGAGTAAAGTAGAGAGTTGGGCTATCGCCCGGGCTTGAAAAGAGAATTGAGATTTCGATGAGTGTCAAAGTCGCCCTTGCGGGCATCGGAAACTGCGTGAGTTCGCTCGTTCAGGGCGTTGAGTACTATCGGAACGCCGATGATAACGAGCAGGTTCCGGGTCTCATGCACGTTCGGCTCGGCGGGTACCACGTCTCAGACCTTGAGTTCGTTGCGGCATTTGATGTCGATGCCGAGAAAGTGGGCCTCGATCTTTCTGAAGCCATCTGGCAGAGCCTGAACAATACGATCAAGTTCTCCGATGTGCCACACATTGGGCTTGAGGTGCTGCGTGGCCCTACGCTCGACGGCCTTGGCATCTACTACCGAGACGTTGTCGAAGAATCGACCGTCACACCGGTCGACGTGGCTCAGGTGTTGCGCGACTCTGGAGCAGAGGTGCTTGCCTGCTACCTGCCGGTCGGTAGCGAAGAGGCTGTGAAGTTTTACGCGCAGGCCGCGCTCGAGGCTGGTGTCGCCTTTGTGAACGCTATTCCTGTGTTTGTCGCGAGCGATCCCGAGTGGGCCGCGAAGTTTGTCGAGGCAGGGCTGCCGATCGTCGGCGATGACATCAAGAGCCAGGTCGGTGCCACCATCACGCACCGAGTGCTCGCTCGCCTCATGGAAAGTCGCGGCATCGCGCTCGACCACACGTATCAGCTGAATGTGGGCGGCAACATGGACTTTAAGAACATGCTCGAGCGCAACCGGTTGCACTCGAAGAAGATCTCGAAGACCCAGGCTGTGACGTCGAACATCATTGCTGATCTCCCAGAAGAAGATGTGCACGTCGGACCGAGCGACCATGTGCCCTGGCTCGAAGATCGAAAGTTTGCGTTCGTGCGTCTCGAGGGCCGCGGCTTTGGTGATGTACCGATGAGCCTCGAGTACAAGCTCGAGGTGTGGGATTCACCGAACTCTGCGGGAACGATGATCGATGCGATCCGCACCGCAAAGGTCGCGCTTGATCGCGGTCACGCAGGTCCGGTCGAGGCGGCATCTGCGTACTTCATGAAGTCGCCGCCTGTGCAGAAGCCTGACAACGAGGCGCGGGCAGAGCTCGAGGCGTTTCTGGCCGGGGAGTAGGGCTCTCCCTCCCTTCCTTCCAAAATCGGCCCAAGAAAATCAGTGATTCGTCGCCGAGAATGCTGATTTTCTTGGGCCGATTTTGCGGAGAGAGGGGTGGGCAGGGTTAGGCGGGCTTAGGCACGGCAAAGCCTCTTCTAGGGCAGTGGTGTTTCTACTGAGCCACCGCGATCGCAGTCGTGAGCCGAGCAAGAAATCGGCGAGGGTCGCGAAGGTCAAGGGCTGTGACAAGCAGGACCCGCCAACCAGCCGCGCGCATCGCCTCATGACGCTCATTGTCCCGTCGCGCCTGCTCGGCGCCACCCTCGAAGTGATACTGCCCTTCGTAGTCAATAGCTATCTTCCACTCGGGATACCCGAGATCGGCGTGCAGCAACTGACCTTCAACCGGTATACGGCAGCAGGTGACGGGTTCAGGCAGCCCAGCGTCCAGGATGAGTAACCTGGTCTCGGATTCCGTTGGAGATTCGACCCCCGTGCGGAGTAGGGGCAGTGCCTGCCGAAGTTTTCCCACTCCGGTGCATCCAGCGAATCGAAGCACCGCACTCTGGAGCCCATCGAGAGACGACAGGGGGTTGGTCCAGCGATTCTTGCCTGATATGAGGAAGTCGCCGACGATTACGAGCTCTGTTAAGCCTGAAACTGGAGCGAGTAGCGCCCACACGTCTTCAGGGGAGGGTAACCAGAGTGGCGCTTCGGGAAGTCTGCCCAGCGCTCCTGAGCGGATCTGTGAGCCAGTGACCCCCCGCCTCATAGGAGGTTTGATCGGCCTAACCGCGCCGACGTCAAGCTTATTGTCGGTATTGTGCACCAACCTTCCGCGTGGCAGTCCGAGCAGCCTCGCAGCGGTTCGCCGAGTGAAGAACTGGCCGGGTGTCAGGCAGAGTGCGACTGAAGCGACCCGTGTTTCGAAAGCCTTCGGATCCACTCCCGGCGCAGTGACGACACCGTGGGTCGACCTGTCGACATCTTTTGTGTAGAGACGCGACCGGTGAATGCCCGAGGCGAGTAGCGTGCTTACCCGCGCAACGGGGAGGTGCCTTGTGGATTGATACCCGGAGTTTTGAAAATGAGCAAGCGGACGCATGGCCGAAACGCTACGTGCGTGATGGTGCGAAAGGTGGGTTTTGCACAGTCGATCGGGCGAAGATCTCGCAATTATCCGCTGTGGACGGAGATGTGTGGCGAGGCTAGTTGCCGCAATAGAGGCGCTCGAGGGTCTCGGCGTGCGCAGCCCAGTTGTGCTTTTCGGCGTGCCGCCGCGCTGACTGCCCGAGTTCTGCGCGGCGGTGTGGATCGGCAATGAGCTCTGCAATCGCTTGAGCCCAGTTGCGTGGATCGCGATCTGACAGGTGTACGCCCGCGACGCCATCTGGTGCTGCCTCGAGGAGGCCGGTATGACCGCCCGCGAGTATGGGCACACCCGAAGCTCCGGCCTCCAGTGCGGTGAGACCAAAGGTTTCGGAATGAGAGGGCACGAGCACCAGTGCGCTTGAGGCGAGAAGCTCGGCGGCCTGCTCACGGGTCTGTGCAGGCAGAAAGTGCACGCGATCCACGATTGAGTACTCGTTCACCAGGTCGCGAAGATGTGAAGCGTACTCCTCTGCACCGGGGGTCGGCTCCCCCGCGATGACAAGCTCGGTATCTGCAGCGAGATCAGGGTAGGTCTTCGTGAACTCCCCCATCGCCCGCACAGCGAGGTCTTGGCCCTTGAGCGGTTGCACGCGGCCAAGCACGGTAATGCGGAGGGTGCGAGGTGGCATGAGAGGGATGCCTCGGAGTTCTTCGGATGCGGGCGATGCAGCTGTGGCCGGTGCGGATGCAAGCGTCGTCTGCGGCCGAGGACGAAACAGGTTGGTGTCGACGCCCGGTTGCACGATGGCGGAGCCAATACGGGGGGATCCGCAATATCGCCTAACCGCGTCGAGTTCGCTAGCGCTCGCCGCAACGACAAAGCAGCGCTGGGCGAGCTCGAGTTCAGCCTCTATGCGCACAGATGGCTCGGGAGCGTCACCGGAGACGAGTCTCGCGTTTTTTTGCGCACCGAGCGTGTGAAACGTGAGGTATGGAGGGCTCGCGGATCCACTTGTCGCCTCAAGCGCCGCAAGACCGCTCAACCAATAGTGTGCGTGCACTGCATCGAAGTCGCCGAGATCTCTGAGCCCCTGGGCGAAGTCTGTGACTACGCTTGGCAATTGCTCTTTGCGCAGCGATGGATCGCCCGCATGGAGCACCTGCAAAACGACGCTACCTTGCCCAGCTGGGTCGCTGACAGAGACCGGGTACTCCCCCGCACAAAGTTCAGTGGTCTCTCGTGTCACCATGACGACCTCGTGTCCGCGCGCGGCCAGGGCGTGGGCGGCCTCGACAACCACGACGTTCATTCCGCCCGCGTCGCCTGAGCCCGGCACCGCTATCGGAGAGGTGTGAAGTGAAACGAGGGCGATCCGCATGAAAACCATCGTTCCACGGTTCGCCATGAAGTGGTAAGCTGTTCAGGTTGTCTGTGTGCGCAGCACTCTGCTGATCGCATAGAAACAATGCACAAACACCCTCCTGCCACAGAAATCCTGTGGCCGTTAAGTCCGAAGGAGGTGGGTCAGTAATGCATACGTACGAACTCATGGTGATCCTCG
>JBEBUJ010000079.1:0-9295 GCA_040393365.1 Leucobacter denitrificans | reverse complement strand
TGCTCGACATGGTCAACTGGCAGGGAGGTCGCGAGGGCGATGTTTCGAAGCTCGCGTTTACCGTGACGGGCGGTGGATCACTCTTCGAACGGAGTCAGTCAGGCTCGAGTCTCACCGTGACCGCTCGCGCGGATGGCGTGCCTGGGAGCCAAGACGGGCTCACGGTCTCGGTGACCGGAGAGGGCGAATCCCAGGCGCCGCTCACGCTGCGTATTGGTGAGGCTCCGAAGGATCAGCCGCGCGGCGGCACCGTGAGCCTCACGTGTACTGTCGGCTCAAGCTGTGGCACGGATGTCATTGGCGCGCCCGGCGAATACGATCCCTTTGCGGGGAAGACCGGCGGTGGTCTCACCCTCGATACGGTGAACTCAGCGGGATGCTCCTTCGGCACCATGTCGAAGGCGAGCGATCGCGGCGTATCGGTCGCGTGGCCAGACAGCCGCGGCCCCGGCGGCAAGTGCACCATCGGATACACCGTGCGTGACGCGCAGGATCGCGTGGGCTCCGGCAGCATCGAGTTCGATGCGCAGGGTGTGCCTCGCGCACCCGCAAGCCTCACTCCGCAGAGCTACAGCGGCAACAGTATCACCTTCGTTGTTGAGCTCGGCGCGGCTCAGAGTGCTCACCCAGCACTCACCGGGGTCGAAGTGACCGGCGCTGGCTCGAGTGTGTGCACCCCCGCGGGGCCAGCGAGCTATCAGTGCGTCGTTTCGGGACTCGAGAACGGTACGCAGCATCAGTTCGTTGCTCGGGCGATAAACCCAGTCGGCAAGTCGGACCCCTCGTCGCCAGCGACCGCATGGGCGTATAAGACTCCTGAGCCACCCGCGATCACGAATCTGCGTTCGGTTCCAGACAACAGCGTTACGCAGTCTCAGGGAGTCATTGAGTTCGACCTGGCGGGCGAGCGAGATGTCGCGGGGTACCGCGTTTCGGTTGGTGGGGTGACCCAAGAGTTCTCAGGTCGTAATGTTCATGGCAAGATGACGGTGCCTATCGGCGGGCAAAACTTCTCCGTCGTATCACTGAGCAAACATCAACCGCCAAGGGGCCTTCCGGGTGAGGGTCGGGCCGCGAATGAAACCGTGAACGTTGCCGGCAAACCTGTCGCCGGATCGCTCATCATAGAGTCGCCCGATCGCTACACGTTGACAGCGCAAATGTCTGGAGCGAACAGCAGCTTCAGTACCAACGAGTTGCGATACAGCTATCAGATTCAACGGGGCGGGTTCCCGAGCGCCTGCCCTGCAGACTACGGCTCATACGGGCTGGCGAAGGTCACGTTTAGCGACCTGAAGAGTTTCCGTCTGCATAACATTCGTGCTTGCGTGCACAATGGCTATGGCTACGACGAGGTTTCGGGCTTTGGCTACCCGGGTCTCACTGGCGGCGGCACGGTTCCTGTTCCGAGCGGTCAACTCTCGTTCTCAGTCGGCACGGCGGCACCGACACCTCCCGTGACCGGGGGCAGTTACCTCGTTACCTCGGCTGCAAAGCCCATTGCAGATGAAGGGGCAGTGATTCAAGTTGAGAAGAATGGCGCTATCTCGGACCTGGCCTCTGGCGCCACAATCAGTCCAACCGAGGACTCTGCCTCAGCTATCAGCGTGCGGCAATGCTTCGACACGAGTGACGAGACGAGTTGCTCTGCCTGGCACACCCTGACTTGGACGGGTGCCCCAACGGTTGTCCGGGCGCAACTTACGGGAGCCTGCGTTCCCGAGGGTGCCGAGGCGCGAGACGTCGTGAGCATTTCGCAGGCAGCCGCACCGTTCGCAACCGTCACAGGCAACGAAGCGACCGGTGAACTGAAGATTACCTGGGGCGGGAGCTTCACCGCACTCGCGCCGCTCGTACTTCAGGGCACGGGGTGTAACCCTCCTGACCCCGCACCGACGCCGTAGCGCCCGGCGCGCGGCGATCCACCCACATACCCACCCACCGCAACTCGCGAAGGAAACCATGACGACCGAAACCACCACCACTCAAGAAGTGTCACAGGCGATCACTGCGGAGCAGGCGCAGTGGGTCGCGCAGGTGTTCAGCGCGAGTGCCGGAGCCATCGAGCAGGTCATTCACGGCAAGCGTCGCGTCATCGAGCTCGTGCTCGCGAGCGCACTCGCTGGCGGGCACGTGTTGCTTGAGGACGTGCCGGGAACGGGCAAGACCGCGCTCGCACGTGCGCTCGGTCAGGTGATTCAAGGTACGTCATCACGCATTCAGTTCACGCCAGACCTGCTGCCCGGCGATGTCACCGGCATCTCGGTGTTTGACCAGCGCGCAGGGGTATTCGAGTTTCACGCAGGGCCCATCTTCGCGAACGTCGTGCTTGCCGACGAGATCAACCGTGCGAGTCCGAAGACGCAGTCGGCGCTGCTCGAAGTCATGGAGGAAGGGCACGTCACGGTTGACGGCAAAACCCACGACGCAGGCTCGCCGTTCCTGGTAATCGCGACGCAGAACCCAGTTGAGCAGGCCGGCACCTACCGGCTGCCCGAAGCGCAGCTCGACCGCTTCATGATCAAGACCTCGATCGGGTACCCCGATGACACGGCGATGGCCCGAATCCTTCAGGGCGAGCGCGGCCGCGCAACCGTGATCAAGCCGGTCGTGACCACCGAGATGATCACGCAGGCGCAAGAACTCGTGCAGCGTGTGCACGTGAGTCCGATTGTCGCTGATTACGCCGTACGTATCGTTGAGGCCACCAGGCGCGCAACCGATGTTCGGCTCGGCGCAAGCGTGCGTGGAGCACTCGCGCTTGTGAAGCTTGCGAGCGCATGGGCGGCCGCGAATGCCAGGCACTACGTGATTCCCGATGATATCCGCGACCTTGCCCTCGCCACGCTCGCGCACCGAATCGTGCTCGAACCCGAGGCGGAATTCGACGGTGTGACCGCGATCGACGTTGTCGGTCGCATTCTCCTCGACATCCCCGTACCGCAGGAGAACGGCACCGCGTGAACACCGACAGTTCCTCCCGCGCCCCCGATTGGGGCACGGGCACAGGAAGCCGCACGCATGGAACGACGCGATGGGGCGATACCGGGTCAACCGGTAAGGTCAGCTCCCAGCGCCGCAAAATGCGTCGTTGGTGGCGGCGAAACCGTCGTCGGGTACAGCGCACGTGGCGCCGATCCACACAGACAATCACCCCGACCGGCTGGTTCGTGCTCGCATTCACGGTGCTCGCGATCGTGCTGGGCGCGTCGCTCGGGTGGATCGAGGCCTGGTTTGTCGCGATCGCGGGGGCCGTGTTGCTGCTCATCGCACTGCCGTTCTTGATCGGCAACCGCGCCTACCTCATCAGGCTCAGCATCGACCGCATGCGAGTTGTCGTCGGCGGCGGAGTGCACCTGAGCATCGACATTGAGAACGCGGGCGTTCGTCCCGCGCTTCCGGCCACCGCGGAGTTGCCGGTCGGCGACTCCCTCCGCGAGATTGCGGTGCCGTTCATCGGAGGACGCGGCGAGGTGTCGATCCCGCTCACCATCGCGGCGGATCAGCGAGGCGTCGTCGAGGTCGGGCCAATCACGCTCGCTCGGCGCGACCCACTGAGCCTCCTGCGTCGCGAGGTGACGTGGCGGGACCGGCACCTCGTGCACGTGCACCCGCAGACCGTTACGCTTCCTCCCGGCTCCGCGGGCCTCGTGCGTGATCTCGAAGGCGCGGCGAGTCGGCGACTCACCGACTCTGACCTCTCGTTCCATGCCGTGCGCGAGTACGTGCACGGCGACGCGCTCAGGCACGTGCACTGGAAGTCGACAGCGAAGACGGGCACTCTCATGGTGCGCCAGTACGAAGAATCGCAGACCGCGAGAACCGCCGTGCTCTTCGACGCGAACCGCGCCGAGTACGTGAGCGATGAGGAGTTCGAGCTTGGTGTGAGTGTGGCAGCCTCACTCGCCCTGCAGGCAGTACGCGAGGGCCGTGAGCGATACATCGCCTCTGCCTGGAACCCTGGCCGCATGCGCGCAAGTATCGACGGGCTCGAAGAGATACCGTCGGATACGACTCAGCAGTTGCTTGATGGCTGGGCCGAACTCGAGGCCGCCGAAGAAGCCCGGCCGATCGAGGCGCTCGCACGTGCGCTCGCTGATTCGAGACGCCCGCTTTCAGTCGTGACACTCGTCACCGGGTCGAGTGTCGATCCGAATCGTCTGCGCCGAGCCGCCGTCGCGTTTCCACCAGACGTTGCAGTGATCGCGATCCGCTGCGAGCTCCTTGCCGACCCGGCCGCGCACTTCATTGATGGCACCTGGATGCTGACGATAGGTGGGCTCGATGACCTCCCACAGCTCCAGATGCGCAGGGAGAAAGCATGAGCGCCGCACGACGGGCGAGAGAGAACGAGCGGATCCGCCCCGTATTGAGTATCGCGGCGGCGGCCATCACCCTGACGATCGCGGTGTTCGGAGTACTGTCTGCGATGCCGATCTACGACACCGCGAGCCTGTGGCTCTCTGGCGGCATCAGCGCTGCGCTCGCATTCGTACTCGTCTGGTTGGGCACGAGGCTGCGCCTTGGCGCACTCACCCTCGTGGCCCTCGCCCTCGGATTCGCGCTCATGCTCGTGCCGCTCGGGGTGCCGAGTGCACTCACTCAAGGGCCCGCCGGCCTGCTGAACGGCCTCGGAGACGGACTTGCAGCAGTCGCGCTCGGATGGAAGCAACTGCTCACACTCTCCCTGCCCGTCGGCACCTACCAAACGGTTCTCGTACCGTTTATCACCGTAATCTACGTGTCCGTTGCCGCAGCGGCCTCGCTCACGCTTCGAGGCGGCCGATCAGTTCCTGTCGCATCGCTGTTCATCGTCGCCCCTGTCGTGTTCGGCACTGTCTTTGGTTCGTCGGCCATCAGCGAGCCATTCGCACTCGGGTGGATCACTGCGCGCGCCCCGCGAGAGCTCGGAATCTGGCTCGGCGCCTTTGGATTCGCCGTTGCCTGGGTCGCATGGTCGTCCGGGCGCGAGCGTCGTGCTGCGCTGAAGCGGGGTCGACTCGCCGACGCCTCACTCTCGACTGGAGCCGTGCGACTGCCCGGAGCACCGACGGCTCGATCCGGGCGCAGTGCGGTGCGCCGCAACACGCTGATTCGTGGCGGCATTGCCACAGTGACTGTTATTGCTGCTTTGGCGCTGGCCTTCGTCGTGGCGCCCGTTGCGACCGGTGAGACCCGCACGGTTCCGCGAGACCGCATTGATCCCGAACTTGTTGTGCGCGAGGGGGTGAGCCCGCTCTCCTCGTACCGCTCGTGGAAGCGGGATGCGACACTCATGGAGCCGCTCTTCACAGTTTCGAGCGAAGACGATGCGCTCCCATCGCGCTTGCGCATAGCTGTACTTGCTGGATTTGATGGCGTCGACTTCACCGTGGGCGACCCGCAGCAGGTGGGAAGGTTTACGAGATTCCCAAGCGGTGGTCAGATCGATGATCCACAGCAGGTCACCGTGCAGATCGAGGCCGGATACTCGAAGGCATGGGTGCCAATTGCCGCACCGCTCGCTGCACCGCCGGTGTTCACAGGTTCTCGCGCCGCTGGCCTCAGCGACAGCTTCTACCTCAATCGAGACGCGGGCAGCGCGGTCGCCGTGCCGACCGCCGCAGGGCTTCGCGAGGGTGACGGGTACCGGGCGACCATGAGCGCGGCACCCGACGCATCTCTTGGCGGCGGCCCTGTGTCAGAGAGCCCACTCTTTGATCTTGAGACGATGCCGCAACTTGCCAGGTGGCTCGAACTCCAGGAGTTGCCTGCGACTGACGACGGGCTGCTCGAAGCGATCGAACGGTTACGAGAACGTGGCTACCTGAGTCACTCACTCACCGAGGGAGAGGGCGAAGGGCTGTGGTTGCGCGAACTGGGAGACGACCAGGTGCGCTTCGTGTCGAGTCCTGGAGGCCACTCCGAGGCCCGTCTTGAAGACCTGTTCGCGCAACTCATCGAGCAGCAAATCGCCGCTGGCGAGGGTGCGGATCGATCCATGCTCGTTGCCGGAATCGGCGACGATGAGCAATTTGCTGCCGCGTCTGCGCTGCTCGCGCGTGCGATGGGGTACGACTCCCGAGTCGTCGTTGGTGTGCGACTCGGCAACGAAGCCGCTGGGGTGCCGGGGGTTCCGGCGTGCTCCGAGGTGTGCGCAGGTATCAATGTGGCCGCGTGGATCGAGGTGCGCGGAGCCGACGGAGTATGGGCGCCAGTTGACGTGTCGCCGCAAACCGACATCGCGCCGACCATGTTGCAAAAAGGCGAGCAGCTCCCTGAGTTCCCGACGCAGCCCGAGGAGCAAGACGCGACCGAGGCGGATCAGCCAGTCGGCATGAGTAACCAGGAAGCTGGCGATCCTGGGAACGACGATGAGGACCGCTTGAGTGCGCTGTGGCCGACACTTCGCATAGCTGGTCTGCTGCTGCTCGCAGTGATGCTCATCGCGCTGCTCGCGCTGTTCATACCCGTGGTGAAGCGTCTGAGGACACAGCGGCGACGCTCGCACCCGTCACCAGAGGTGCGTGCGCTTGGAGCATGGGATGAGCTGCTCGATACCTACCGAGATTCTGGCGCCGTAGTGCCTCGCGGTGGTGGCAGGGACGCGAAAATGCGCGCGCTTGGCATTGCGGGCGGCGATTGGATTGCGTGGACCACAGATCAGGCGGTGTACTCTCGAGAGGGAATCACGGTCGAAACCGCGACCGCACTTTGGGGAGTGGTCGACGCGAAGATTGCCGAACGACGAAAGACCCAAAGCTTCTGGTCGAGATTCGTGAGTCGATTCTCACTGGCATCGTTCGGGGGAATCTTCTCGAGAACAAAGCTCGGCACATTCCGTGGCCGCGCAAAGGGGGCAGTGCGATGATGCGAGGCGTGTAGCTTGAGGCGGCCGTCGTGAGCGATGTCGGCCGCAAACGCCAGGTGAACGAGGACACTGCGCTTGCCTCGTCACCCTTGTTTATCGTTGCCGATGGCATGGGCGGCCACGAGGCGGGAGATTTGGCGAGCCAGGCCGCGGTCGTCGCATTCTCAGAGCGGATCGCACCTGAGAGACCTTCGACGTTGAGTGAAGTCTCAGACGCGCTTGGCGCTGCGCGCGTCGCAGTTGCACGGGTTGCAGAGGGCCGCACACACGGGGCGGGGTGCACATTCACCGGAGCGGTGCTCGTGGAGAACGAGGGTGAACTGAACTGGCTCGTTGTGAATATCGGTGATTCGCGCGTCTACCTGCACCGCGGCGCAGAACTGCAGCAGGTCACTGTTGATCACGCACTTCGCGACGAGGTGGGCCCGAGCACAGACGGCACGCGGCCCCCACGCAACGTGATCACACGTGCACTCGGGTCGGCAGACACAACCGCCGACTCCTGGCTCCTGCCAGTGGAGACCGGTGCGCGACTGCTCATTTGTTCTGACGGGCTCACCACTGAGATCGACGATGAAGAATTGCGTGCAACGCTCACCATGGGCGGTCGCGCTGAGTCGGTGGCAGCAGAACTCGTGCGGCGGGCCAATGAGGCTGGCGGCCGTGACAACATCACTGTCGTGGTGGTCGATATCGTGGCGGGGGGCCTTGCCTGGCATCTGAGCCCCGAACGCTCGACCATCGGCCAGACCTACGACGATGACACACTCACCGCAACGGTGCCGCGGCGCAGGCCCCCGGTGTTGGGAGGTGCCTGAGTTGACTTCTGATGAGCAGAGCGACCAGGCTGCGCCAGGTGCAGGTGTTGCACCCGGCGAAGGTGTTACACCGGGCGAAGATGTTGCACCGGAAGACGAGTTCGACGACGCAACTGTGGTCGCGACTCCAGACGACGCCACGGTCGTGGTGTCGCACGAGGAGTTTTCAGACCACACGATAGCGGTGGCAGCGGGCGACAGCCGGTCAGACGGTGAACCTCTCGACGAGACGGTGGTTGCGGGCGGTGTGCAGACCGATGCGGGTGCGCCGAGCGGGCCTGTGGTTGACGGAGTGGAGATCCCCCCGAGCCTCGCGAAGCTGCTCTTCAAGCGGCCACTCGATCCGAAGCGGCGAGCTCCTGACTCCCCGTTTCCGAAGAAGCAGTCATCGTTGCCGCGCGGCGGAGTCCGCCCGGATATCCCGGTGATTTATGGTGCACGACCAGAAGAACTCGTGCCGCAGAACGAGGGCACAGATTTTGCGCGGTGGATCGGCCCGCCTCCCGAAAGCTATCCGCTCGACCCAATTGACCGCGATGCCTTACCCTCAACCGCGAAGGTGAATCGGCACTTCTCACGCATCGCGTTGTACGGCGGAACCGGTGTCATCGTGGTTACCGTGGCTGGTCTGTGGTGGATCATGGGTGAACTCTTTTAGAATTGAGCGGGCGGAACCCGAGTGGTGGTGCCGTAAATACTGCAAACAGCACGAGGACGAGGAATACATGAACAGCGACATTGCGTACCCGGGGGCTGGGGGAGCCGTCTTCGCGATGGTCGGTATCTGGTCGGTTGTCGCGATCGGGTTGTACGTCTGGTACCTGTGGTCGCTCGCGCGGCTCTTTCCCTACCTCGGCCTGCCGAAAACCCATGGGTGGATCCCGGTCTGGAATCAGTGGCGGCTGATTGATCGCGGCGGGCTTCCGGGATGGATGGTACTGCTCGGCCTCGTCCCGGGCCTGAACGTCGTTGTGCTTGTCGTGTCGATCATCGCGATCCACCGGATCAATAGCGAGCACAGCGAGGGTGCCGGAATGACTGTTTTGGGGGCGTTCATACCGCCCCTCTGGGCGACGCTGCTCGGAAGCCGTCTGCGTGACCGCGGATATGGTCCCGCCGTCGATGGTGCTCGCACACAGAGCGCACCCGGTGCCTTCGCCGGTCGTGGTCTCGTGGAGTACGGCCCGAACGGCCAGGTGTATCCGCTGCTCAACACGAACGGCGGCCAGGTGCCAGTGCAGCCGATGCAGCAGGCACCGTTCACGAATCAGGCGCCGGGGGCTCCTCAGGCTCCGGTAGCGCCGCAGTCGCCGCAGCCAGCAGGGCAGGGTTTTGCAATGCCCCCGGTGCCCACGATGTCACCTGCACCGAATGCTGGTCAGCCCGCGATGCCCCCGGCACCCGCGATGCCATCCGCGCCTGGCACCCCGCAGCAACCACCTCAGCAGCCGCCTCAGCAGCCACAGACCCCGCCCGTAGCACCGCCTGCCGAAAAGCAGTGGAGTCTCGGAAAGACCGTCGACAGCAACTTCGAGCGCCTCGCGAACGAAGAAAACCCCGCGCTCGATCGGCTATTCGCGGCAAACGAGAATGCTCGCCCATTCTCCTGGCCAGAGCCGCAACCTCA
>JBEBUJ010000078.1:0-9306 GCA_040393365.1 Leucobacter denitrificans | reverse complement strand
CGCGAGAGTTCGTGGGGTGACCACTCGAGCAGCGAGGGCGCCACGTTTATGGAAGACATCATGCGCGGCAAGGGCTCGAAGCAGGATTACATCGACCTCGTCGCACAGCACTACTTCATGTACGACGCCCTCGAAGAGGTCTCGCAGTTGCTTGACTCAGACCCTGAATTCGCGAAGTTCCACCCGGCAGACCTGGTGCGACTCGCAACGATCGAATCCGACCTCGAGCACCTCATCGGTGAGAACTGGCGTGAGCAGATCGAGCCCGTGCCCGCGACCGCAGAGTACGCGGCCCGCATTCGTGAGATCGGTGCAGAGGGGTGGATCGCGGGAATCATCGCACACCACTACACCAGGTACCTCGGTGACCTCTCGGGCGGTCAGATGATCGCAAAGCGTGTCTCGAAGCAGCACGGTTTCGATGGCGCTGGTGTTGAGTTCTACAACTTCGAGTCGCTCGGAAACCTGGCCGAGTTCAAGAACGAGTACCGTGCTGGGCTCGACCGACTCGGTGAGCGGATCGACAAAGAGGAGCAGCAGCGCATGGTCGCAGAGGTGCGCCGCGCTTACGCATTTAACACTGCGGTATTCATCGATATGAGCAAAGAGAAAGCTGCATAGACAGCTGAGTGGCAGTGGCAGCTGAGTCGGCGCTGTCGTGGGAGCCTGGCGTTGTCGCGTGAGAATGGTACTGTCGCGCGCCGCAATCGCGTGAGCGTTTAGTTTCTCGTGTGCGCCCAGACGACTGCCTGCAGGCGATCGCGAACACCGAGCTTTTGCAGCAGGTTCGACACATGGGTCTTCACCGTTGCCTCGCCGAGGAAGAGGGCGCCAGCAATCTCAGCGTTGGTGTGCCCGTGAGCGAGAAGTCTCAGAACCTCCTTCTCGCGCTCGGTGAGTCCCGCGGCCTCGACTGCGGAGTTGAGTGCGGTGCCGCCCGAGATCGAGTCTGACCCGGTTACTGGCGGAGCCGATCGACCGCCCCGCACGCGAGAGAGCACCGCGCCCGTCACTTCGGGGCTCAACAGTGACCCACCCGCGGCAAGCAGCCGAACGCCGTCGATGAGTTGCTCGGCCCGCGAGGTCTTGAGCAGGAAGCCGCTCACACCCGCGGCGAGCGCATCGAACAGGTATTCCTCGTGACCAAACGTAGTGAGCACGAGTATGGCAGGCCGCGAGCTGTCGGACCTGCCAGAGTTGACAGACCCGCTAGAACTGCCCGGCCCAAGGATTCGTTTTGAGGCATCGATCCCATTCATGACGGGCATCTCCACGTCCATGCAGATCACATCGGGGGCGAGCTCCGAGGCGAGTGCGACAGCCTCTGCGCCGTTCGTCGCCTCGCCGACCACCTCGATGTCTGGTTCTGACTCGAGGATCACGCGAAACCCCGATCGCACGAGAGATTGGTCGTCGACGAGGAGCACGCGAATCATGCTTCAAGTATTCCAGGATCGCTGGTGGGAACCGTCGCGCGAACGATGAAGCCGCTGGCCTCGCGGCGCTGTGCGGTCACTGATCCACCGACTGCGCCGATACGCTCGCGCATGCCGCGCAAGCCCAGGCCGGGAAGTTCGGAATCGCGAGCGAGGGTCGTGCGCACCCCGTTGTCGCTCACTTCGACCTCGGCAAATGCGGGAGCAAATCGCAGCCTGACCGTCGCCTCGGCTCCGCGGCCCGCGTGCTTGCGAACGTTCGTGAGTGCCTCTTGCACCACCCGGTACAGTGCGACGTCGACGAGCATCGGAAGCGGGCGCGTCTCGCCAGCAACGATGAACGTGGTGGGCACGCCGGAGCTCTGTGCCGAGCGCACGAGCTCAGGGATTTGTGCGATGCCAAGGGTGCTCGAAATGCCCTCAGGCCCCGGTTCGCGCAGGGTGTGCAATAACTGCCTGAGTTCTGCGACCGTCTCTTGTGCCGAGGTTTCGACGATCTCGAGTGCGCTCGCCGCTGCCCGGGGGTTGGCTTCGATCGATCGCCTGGCCGCAGCCGCCTGAATGCCCATTACCGACACATGGTGCGCGACGACATCATGGAGCTCGCGGGCGATAGCGACTCGGTCGAGCGCGACGGCTTGGGCTGCACTCGTGCGACGTTCGAGGTTGAGCTCGCGCCCCTGAGCCTCAAGCCGCGCCTGGGATTTTGCAGAGCGCCAAGCACGCTCGCCGAAGAAGAACGCGCCCGCAAAGTAGAGCAGGTTCGTGATGATTTGCAGTACCGCAAATGTGGCGTAGGCCGAAAAGAGCCCCGATCGTGAGATGCCCGGAAACGCGCTCGTGTCTGACGACGAAATGATGAGCGCAACTACGAGCCAGATGATGAGGGCAACCGCAATGCCGAAGCGCACCCAGAAGGCGAGCGTGCGGTTAGACTCCCACGCGCCGACCGAATACAGCGCGAGGAAGAGAGTGATGTTCAGGATGAGCATCTCGGGAACCGCGAATTGCCCGGCGATGAAGAACCCGATGGCGACCGCAATTGCGACGTAGGTCGGGTAACGCCGTCGCCACGCGAGCGGAAGGGTGCCGAGCGCGAGCGAGATCGCCCAGACCCAGGGCGAGGCATGCTCGTCGAAGATCCCAGTTCGCAGGTAGAGCAGAGAGGTAGTGAGCGCCGCGAGGGCGAGCAGCACTGCGAGACCCAGATCCACGCGCATCTCGCGGGTGCTCAGGGGTGGGCGCACCCAACTCCCATTTACCGCGACGAGAGAGCGGTTCACTGTTTCTTCGAGGGTGGTGCTCATGCCTCAAGCGTAGGCGCGCACGGGTGAGATGCGCCTCCACCAGAAGTATGAGCGGGGATGCGCGTGCTCGACCGATTTCAGTCGCGAGGGGGAGGCGGTGCGGGCCCGCCCAGGAATACCGTTGAGGTACGACGACACGAAAGGTATCGCATGATCCAGATAGAAGGCATCTCGCGCAGCTTCGGCGAACGCCTGGTGCTGAACGACGTCAGTTTCGCGGTCGACCGCGGGCGCATGACCGGTTTTGTAGGCGGCAACGGCGCGGGTAAGACGACAACGATGCGCATTCTGCTGGGTGTGCTTGCAGCCCATGGGGGCCGTGTGACCCTTGATGGGCACGAATTGACGCGGGCGGATCGCGCACGTTTCGGCTACATGCCTGAGGAACGCGGGCTGTATCCCAAGATGAAGGTGCAGGAGCAACTCGTCTACCTCGCGAAGTTGCACGGCGTGAGCGCTGAGGCAGCGAAGGCGTCTGCGGCGTCGCTGCTCGAGCGGCTTGGGCTCGCGGAGCGCGCGAACGACACGCTCGAGAGCCTCTCGCTCGGCAACCAGCAGCGCGCGCAGATCGCGGCGGCGCTCGTGCATGATCCGATCGCGCTCGTGCTCGACGAGCCCTTCTCGGGCCTCGACCCCATGGCGGTCGACGTGGTGGTTGGTGTGCTGCGCGATTACGCTGCAAAGGGCGTGCCAGTGCTCTTTTCGTCGCATCAGCTCGATATTGTTGAGCGGCTCTGCGACGATATTACGGTGATCGGTGGCGGGAAGATCCTCGCCTCAGGCTCGCGCGAGGGGTTGCGCGAGGCCCACGCGGGTAACGAGTACGAGATTGAACTGTCAGGTGACTCTGCAGACGCCGGTTGGGTGCGCGAGCAGCCTGGCGCCACGGTGACCCACCTCGACGGCGGGTACGCCCGCTTTGAGGCCGAGAGTGATGCGGCTGCGCAGGCTGTATTGCAGGCTGCGGTTGGTGGATCGCGATCCACACCGGGCGCCGCAACCGGCGCGACGGCGACCGGCGCGACCGTGCGGCGTTTCGCCCCGGTCATCCCCACGCTCGCACAGATTTTCAAGGAGGTCGTACAGTGACCACGCAACTTTCCCCAAAGGTTTCTGCCGCGCAGATGAGCGCGCCAAAGGCGGTCTGGCTCGTCGCCGAGCGCGAGATCACCACTCGGCTGCGGTCGAAGGCGTTCCTCATTTCAACCGGAGTGCTGCTGTTTCTCACCCTCGCCGCCGTTGTGTTCGGCGGGTTCATGGCGAAGACCGGCGGGTTCGGTAGTGACGAGCCGATGCGAGTCGCGACTGTCAGCGAGACAAGCAGCTTTGCTGAGCAGGCAGGGTTCGATGTGGATCAGGTCTCTGACCGTGCAGCAGCCGAAGAACTCGTGCGCTCTGGCGACGTCGAAGCCGCGCTGGTGCCTGGCGGTGAGGGCCCGCTCGGGTTTACGGTGCTCATCGAAGATGCTGGTGCAACTGACGTGCTGCAGGCCCTCACGGTATCGCCGGATGTCGAGATTCTTGCTCCAGAGGATCCAGACGCTGGTAATCCGTTCCTTGCCTACCTCATTGCGATCGCGTTCGGCGTCGTCTTCATGATGAGCGCGGTCACGTTCGGCACGACGATTGCGCAGAGCGTTGTGGAAGAGAAGCAGACCCGTATCGTTGAGATCCTTCTCGCGACTGTGTCGGCCCGCACGATGCTTGCGGGCAAGATTCTCGGCAACTCGATCCTTGCGCTTGCACAAGTGGTCGCGATTGCGGCGCTCGCTTCGGTCGGGCTGCTCGCGACGGGTCAGGATCTGCTGCTCGGGGAGCTCGGCACCTCACTCATCTGGTTCGCGGTGCTCTTCGCGTTCGGGTTCGTGCTGCTCGCGACGCTGTACGCGGCGCTTGCCTCGCTGGTATCGCGGCAGGAAGACATTGGGTCGGTGACGAGCCCCGTCATGATGCTGGTCATGCTGCCCTACATCGCGATCATCTTGTTCAACGACAACCCCCTTGCGCTCTCGATCATGAGCTACATCCCCTTCTCTGCCCCAGTGGGTATGCCGATGCGCCTCTACCTTGGTACTGCTGAGTGGTGGGAGCCGATCCTCTCGCTCGGTATCCTCGTTGCTTCGATCGCACTCATCATCGGGCTTGCAGCTCGCATGTATGAGGGGTCGATCCTCCGCACCGGAGCCCGCGTGAAGATCCGCGAGGCGCTCAAGAGCTAAGGGCCAACATCTGTCGGCGTGGCTCGTTGCCGCGGTTTCAGATCCGAGTCAGTTTCTGCTCTTAAAGCTCAGCGCTTAAGGGCAGAAACTGACTCGGATTTTTGTTTGGAGGCTGAGCAGTGCTGAGTTGGGTGGAGCGGAGATAGGTGCGGTTGAACTTAGGGGTTGACAGCCTTGCTCTCGGTGCGTAGGTTCATTAGTGGAGTAACTAACCAAAGAGGTTGCGGGAACGCAGCGATGATCCACTAAGAAGCGAGGTGAACCGTGTTTGACGATTCACGGCCCATCTTTGTTCAGCTTGCCGAGCGCCTTGTCGATGACATTCTGCGCGGTCGTTACGAAGAGGGTGCGCAGGTGCCGTCGACGAATGAACTCGCCGCGTTTTTGCGCATCAACCCCGCGACCGCGGGGAAGGGGCTCGGGCTGCTCGTCGAGCAGGGGATTCTCGAGAAGCGTCGCGGCATCGGCATGTTTGTCACTGCGGGGGCAAAGGGGCGGATCGCAGCAGCACGAAGTGGCGGCTTTGTGAGCGATTTTGTCGAACCGCTCGTTCGCGAAGCCCGGTCAATCGGGCTCGACCGCGAGAGCGTGATCCGCCTTGTCGATGAGGCGCTCAGCAGATCAACCAGCCTCACATCGGACCAACAGCCAACGAGAGATTGAGAAGGCTATGAACTACGCAATAGAAACCACGGACCTGACGAGGGTGCACGGATCCACGCGCGCGCTCGACGGCGTGAGCGTGAACATTCACAAGAACACGATCACCGGTCTGCTGGGGCGCAACGGTGCTGGCAAGACAACGTTCATGTCGCTCGTGACCGCACAAGATCGGCCGACATCTGGCCGGGTTCGCGTGCTCGGCGAGGCGCCATTCGAACACGCGGGGGTGCTCGACCAGCTGTGCTTCATTCGCGACAACCAGCGGTATCCCGATGACTACTCGCTCAAGCACGCGCTGCGGGCGGCGCGAATCTTCTATCCGAACTGGAGCCAGGAACTCGCGGACGAACTCGTCGAGATGTTCCGGATTCCGAAGAAGACCATCGTGAAGAAGTACTCGCGCGGTCAGACATCGGCGCTCGGCATTGTGCTCGGCCTCGCCTCGCGAGCGCCGGTGACCTTCTTCGATGAGCCCTACCTGGGACTCGACGCGACAGCGCGGCACTACTTTTACGACGTGCTGCTGCGTGACTACCAGGCGCACCCGCGAACCATCGTGCTGTCGACACATCTCATCGACGAAATGGATCGGCTGCTCGAGCGCGTCATCATCATCGACCGGGGCCGCATCGTGCAAGACGCTGACGTCGACGAGCTTCGAGGTGCGGCCTTTCAGGTGTCGGGGCCCGCGGGTGCCGTCGACGCGTTCGCGGGCGGCCGCCGCGTGCTGAGCAGCCACCGGGTCGGGGGTCTTGCGACCCTCGTCATCGAGGGCGCGCTCACCCAGGTGGATCGCGATGCGCTCACCGCAACCGACATTGAATACGGGCCAGTCTCCCTGCAAGAACTCGTCGCAGCCTACGGGTTCGACGAAGTGGAGAGCCCCGTAAAGTTTGAGGAGGCACGCTCATGAATCACACACTGAAAGTTACAAAACTCCATCTCAATAAGCCGATGGTGATGTTCGGGGTTCCCAGTTTCATCATCCTCATCGTGCTCGTTGTTACTGCTCTGATCTCGTTCATTTTGCAGCGGGCGGGACTCGATCCAACATCTGCCGACTACGCCGATGGCGCGCGCTGGAATCAGGGCATGATCTGGTCGCTCCCCGGATTCCTTATCTACTACGGGGTACAAGCCGTCGCAACGACTTACCCATTCGCGCTGGCGTTGGGCGCCACGCGTCGGGCCCATGTGCTCGGCACCGCGGTCGCGAACCTCGTGCTGTCACTCTACGTCTCGCTGTTCATGCTCTTGCTGCTCGGCATCGAGCTCGCGACAAACCACTGGTTCTTCTCGGTCTACGCGCTCGACATTTATCTGCTCGGCGCGGGCAATCCGCTGGTGCTACTCGTCACCACGTTCCTTCTCACGTTCGTGTCGACGTCGATTGGCGGAATGTTCGGCGCGGTATGGGTGCGGTTTGGGAGCAAGGGGCCGACCTTCGTGGCTCTCGGTCTCGCACTGATCCTTGTTGTGCTCATGCTCATCTTTGTGCCGCAGTTTGAGAGCATCATTGCTGCCATCACGCGGCCCCTGCTTGCTGGTGTTGGGCTCGGGGTTGCGGTGCTCGCCCTCATTGCAACCTGGTGGGTGATGCGTCGCGCGACCGTGCGGTAGTTCCTCGGGGACTCAACCCACGTTCACACAGGTAATCTGCAGTGGTGCAGGAAGAATCTTAGATTTTCTTCCGCACCACTGCAGATCGCCTGTTTGAGCGCAGCCCAAGCAATGGGGAGTACGGTGTACCCATGATCAGAGACATCGAAGTCCAGCTGCCCGGCGGAGAAACGAAACGCTTCGGAGATATCGCGCCTGGTGCAGCACTCGTGGTGAACGTCGCTTCGAAGTGCGGATTCACCCCTCAGTACGCGGGACTCGAAGAGCTGCACAAGGAGTTCGCTCCCCAGGGTCTCACAGTGATCGGGGTGCCGTGCAACCAATTCATGATGCAGGAGCCTGGCACCGACGAAGAGATCGCCGAGTTCTGCGAGCTGAACTACGGGGTCACGTTTCAGCTGCTCGCAAAGACGAAGGTGAACGGGCGAGGCACCGATCCGCTCTTTAAAGAACTGCGGAAGGGCAAAGACCCCGAGGGGCATGGCGGGCTCGTACGGTGGAATTTCGAGAAGTTCGTGGTGGATCGCGATCCGGCAGACGGCTCTCCCCGCGTCGCGCGCTTCAGGTCTGACACCGAGCCGCAGGCCCCTGAACTCCGCGCAGCAATCAAGGCGGCGCTCGACGCCTAGCGAAACTTGCGGCGATACGCGCTCATTGCGCCGATGTAGGCGAACGCGAGCACTCCGACGAGCCACGCGAGCGCGATCCATAAACTGGCCCCCGGTGACTGCCCCGCGAGTGTCGCGCGGATCGAGTCAACGATGCCGGTGACCGGTTGATGCTCGGCAAACCAGGCGACCGGCCCGGGCATCGATCCGGTCGGCACGAACGCCGAACTGATAAATGGAAGAAAGATCAGCGGGTAGCTGAAAGCGCTCGCCCCATCGACCGACTTTGCTGAGAGGCCTGCGATCACCGCGATCCAGGTGAGGGTGAGCGTGAAGAGTGCAAGAAGCCCAGCGACAGCGAGCCAGTTGAGCGGAGACGCCTCGCTTCGAAACCCCATGAGCACCGCGACTCCGATAACAAGCGCGACCGATACGAGGTTCGCGATCACCGACGTGAAGACGTGCGCCCAGAGCGGGCTCGACCGTGCGATCGGCAGAGACCTGAACCGATCGAAGATGCCGCTCTGCAGGTCAAGGAATAGCCGATACGAGGTGTAGGACACGCCGGTCGCGATGGTGATGAGCAAGATACCGGGTAGAAGGTAGTTGATGTACGGCCCGTCAGAAGCGGCCTGGATCGCACCGCCAAACACGAAGACAAACAGGGCGAGCAGCGCGACCGGGGTAATCGCGGTCGTGATGATGGTGTCGGGGCTTCGCAGAATGTGCCTGAGTGAGCGACCGGTGAGCGTCGCAGTTTCGTGAATAGCGTGACTGCTCATCGGGTGGATTCCTGTACTGACTCCTGTGCGGGGTCCTTCGCGACAACTGAGAGGAAGATCTCTTCAAGTGAGGGCTGTCGCTCCACGCGCACAACCTCCGCAGGAGGGAGGAGTCTTCTGAGCTCGGTGAGCGTCCCCTGCTGGATGATGCTCCCGCCATGCAAGATCGCGATGAGATCGGCGAGTTGCTCCGCCTCTTCGAGGTACTGGGTTGTGAGCAGCACAGTGGTGCCTTGCCCTGCGAGCAGCTTCACGGTCTTCCACACTTCAATGCGCGCTTCTGGGTCAAGCCCCGTCGTCGGCTCGTCTAGGAAGAGCACCTCGGGCGCTCCGACGAGGCTCATCGCAATGTCGAGGCGCCGCCGCATTCCGCCCGAGTAGGTTGCTGCCTTTCGAGAGGCGGCCTCGGTGAGCGAGAACTGCTCAAGTAGTTCGTCGGCACGTGTTGCCGGGGTCGGAATGTGGCGAAGCCGTGCGGTGAGCATCACGTTTTCTTTGCCGGTGAGCACGTCGTCGATCGCGGTGAACTGTCCGGTAAGACTGATAACTTCGCGAACCAAGTGTGGCTCACGCGCGAGATCGTGACCACCGACGGTGGCAGCACCGGCGTCAGCGGTGAGGAGCGTCGAGAGGATGTTCACGAGGGTCGATTTCCCGGCCCCGTTGGCACC
>JBEBUJ010000077.1:0-9341 GCA_040393365.1 Leucobacter denitrificans | reverse complement strand
GTTGACGCGGATGCGGTTGACGCGGATGCGGGTGCGGTTAATGCGGATGCGGGTGAGGGTGAGTCTGGTGCGGTTCAATCGGAGAGTAATGTGTCGGCCGCGGTTTCGGGCCTGGGTCGGTGCCAGTGTCGGCCCCTGTGTCGGCTTCAGCACCTGAGTCACCTGAGTCACCTGTGTTGGCTGAGTCGCCTGAGTCGCCTGTGATGCCTGAGCCGTCCCTACTGAAGCGACGCTCGCTCGGAGAGCTTCGTGCAGATGCATTCAGCGAATTGCTTCTAGACGGCGACATCCTCACTGCTGACGGCGCCGCATCGGGGCGCTATTCATCGATGCGCGGCATCGTTCAGGTGTCCACCCCTCTCACTCATTTGCCCGATGCGTCTTCCCTGCGCGAATTACCTTCATCACCTTCGCGCGGCGGCACACTTTCCCGCGGCGGCACACCTTCCCCCAACGAATCACTTTCCCGCAGCGGCACACCCTCTCGGAGTGTCCTGGTTCATCACACGCCGCTTCCGCTCCCTGAACTTCAGGGGTACGGCCCGATCCCTGTGCCGATGGCGAAGCGCGTTGCGGCTGAGGCGCCGGTGTGGCTCGCGGCGATCACCGAGCCTGCGACAGGCAACGTACTTTCGGTAAATCGGTATCGCCCCTCGGAAGAGCAGCGGCGTCTCCTTGCGGTTCGCGACGAGCGTTGCAGATTTCTCGGGTGTCAGATGCCAGCATACCGCTGCGAGATCGACCACACGGTAGACGCCGCACTTGGCGGTCCGACAACCACGATGAACCTTGGCCACTTGTGCAAGTCCCATCACCGCCTTAAACACCACTCGGGGTGGAAGGTAATTCAGCACCCCGACGGCAACTATGAGTGGACGAGCCCCACCGGTCGACGGCGTATCGATAGACCGGCGAGTCGTGTACGTTTCATGGCAGCAGTGAGTGAGTCTGAGGAACCCGATGTGCCGACTACTGAGCCGTGTGTGGATGTCCTTATAGGCAAGCCCGCAGAACTGCATGTTGCAAGTTCCGGAATACCGGAGTGGGCTTGGCCGGTGGACACAATGCGGCCGATCGACCGACCCCTCGGACCAGAAGTCGAGTTTCCGTTTTGAGTAGTGCGTGAGACGCAGCGCAGATGAGATGAGCGCAGAGGATATCTGCGGAGGCGAGATCAGTGCAGGCGAGATCAGCGCAGATGAAATCAGGTGAAATCGGCGCAGTCGTGATCAGCTAGGTGAGACTTCCCAGCTGAAGTTAGCCGAGGCGTGCGGCAAGCATGCGTTTACCTTGTTCGCCTGCTTTCAAGCTGTTGTGCTGAATCTTGCTCAACCATTCGGCCAATTCATCGTCGCCTGCCGCCTTCGCGTCCTCAATGTACTGCACCAGTTGATATGCGTTCTTCAATGAGGCTTCGAGCACGCAAATAAGGTTGTAATCCTTATCGCGAACCGGACTGGTTGGGGTGCCTGCAGAGGTGTTTGTGGCGTCTGACATCGGTGCATCCTTTCTCTCATGCTGTTGCGTGAAGTGGTTCGTCACGCAATCGACCTCACAATGCTCGCGCCCATCTCACTCGGCCACCACACCCTTGCTTGATATGAAGCATGGAGTTACCCTGCCTCCTCGCGCCTCCAACGGTGAAACATGACTCAGCCTGGGCATTTCCTGTCAACCCCCTAGCGTGAGTTCCAAATCTGACGAGAGAGTGGGGCAAACACACACCACAGGAGGAACCATCATGGGTATGGGATCTGGCATTGTGCTTTTCGTCATTGGAGCGATTCTCTCGTTTGCGCTCAACATCACGGTTGACTGGATTGACCTCGTCTTTGTTGGCTACCTGCTGATGGGCGCAGGCGCGCTGATCTTCCTTATTTCACTCGTGTTGTATATCTCACGCAGGCAGCGTAGAACGACTGCCGGTGATCCTGTAGACCCTTACATCGAATAGGCGAGTGCATCAAATTCACAGAACTCAGTAGACCGAATAAGAGCAAGGGAGGCACCAGCGTGGCCGAAATCTGGGAACAGAACGAAGAAAAGAACGAGGACGAAGAGCTCACTGTCGCCGAGCACCGGGATGACACAGAGCCCGCCGTCTTGCCTCAGGACGAGCAATCCGTTGAAGTGACGACAGAGAACCCAAGGGAAGCGCTCGAAGAGCAAGGTGAAGATGTTTCCTCATCGCCCGCTCGGCGTGGGCATGAAGATGCAAATTAGACGCCACGAGTGTGCGAACTAGACTCCTTGTTTGGTTCACCAAGCCAACTAGTTCATCAAGTCAGCTAATTCATTGAGGGGAGCGATTTGTCGGGTCGCCAGCCCCGCCAGACGGGCTGACGAAAACTCCCCGTTCGGGTGCGTCCCTTTGACGTGACCTCACCAATGAACTCCGGACGCACCCACTGAGCGTCAGCCCGTGCCTCCTGCGGAACCTCTGCCGCAGGCTTCGACGTCAGTAGTGGCTCAAGCAGCGTTCGGATCCGGCGACGCTCGGCCGACGAGAATCCCGTACCGACCCGTCCCGCGTAGCTGAGGTCGCCGTCTTCAGTGCGATCCGCAAGCAAGAGAGACGCGAATCCCCGAGCATCTGACGGGCTCTCGCGCCAGCCTATGACAACCGCCTCATCTGTGTGAATAATCGGAAACTTCATCCAGTCTCCCGATCGTTCTCCCTGACGGTACGTACTGTTCCAACGTTTCGCTATAACGCCTTCAAGCCCCAGCTCGATGCTCGCGTCAGCGGCCTCCTGCGCGGTTCCGGCGAAGTGCTCCGGCACCGCAATGGGGGCTCCAGCAGACACCTCGATGAGGCTCTGGAGCAGTTCGCGACGTTGACGATACGGCAGTCTCGTGCAGTCCTGCCCATTCACCTGCAAGACGTCAAAGATGAGGAGCGACGCCGGTGCATTACGTCGCGCTCTGGCGATGTCACGCTCGTTGGTAAGCCCGAATCGTTGCTGCAGCAGGCTGAAGCTCGGAGCTCCATCCGAGCCGAGCGCCACGATCTCACCGTCGAGAACTGCGGCTTCAGCATTCACCCACTCCGAGAGCCCAAAGAACTCTGGGTAGGTCTCGGTGATATCAGCCCCGGACCTGCTACGAATGAACGTGCGATCGTCGTCGACATCGATCAGGGCGCGGATCCCGTCCCACTTCATCTCAAATCCCCATTCCTCTTGATCCAGACGGGAAAACTCGACCTGAGAACCAGCCAATGCGAACATAGGTGCGAAAGGTTCGACACGTTCCTCCCGGTCAGTATGCTCGGCCTGCTCGTCTTGCTCAGCGTGTTCGGGCAGGCTCGCCATGAGGTGGATCATCCACCTCGGCTTTCCTCCCGATTCTCCGGCGCGGAAGAGCGCGAAGCGCTGTGATCCACCGAGACCGCTCGCATTACTGAGACCGCCACCGGGGGCGCCGTGCAACGTGGCGATCACCTCATCGTCTCGCCACTTCTCGAGTTCGTAATGGCCCGAATCCCAGATCTCGACCTTGCCCGCACCATACTCACCCTTGGGAATCACCCCTGCAAAGTGACGATACGACATCGGATGATCCTCAGTTGGCACCGCGAGATGGTTCACCTTCGGGTCGGTTGGTGGCCCCTTGGGAATCGCCCAACTCACAAGCACCCCATCATGTTCAAGCCTGAAATCGTAGTGCAGTCGCCTCGCCTCATGTCGCTGAATCACGAAGCGAGGAAGTGAGGAGTGAGCGCCCGCACTGCCATCACGGCTCGTACTGTCATCCTCCGCATCGGAATCGGTGTTCCGAGAGTCATCAACATCGCGGCGCCCCGATCGTGGCACTGGCTCGGGGGTCCGGGAAGCATCGCGCTTTGCGCGGTACTCATCAAGCTTCTCGGCGCCCCGCTCTTGCGCATCACCCCGCAGCAACTCAGCAAGCGGATCGCCGCGTCGCTCCACGCGCCGCAGCACTTCGTCGAACTGCAGGTGTTTGAGGTGCGGCGAGGCGAGCTCGCGCCATGTTCGCGGTGCCGCGACAGTGGGGCCTATCCGCCCGCGCAGCGAGTACGGTGCAACCGTCGTCTTCGCCGCGTTGTTCTGACTCCAATCGATGAACACCTTGCCGGGCCGCAGCGAACGCTTCATAGCACTCGTGATGTCGTCTGGGTGATCCGCCTCGAGCGATCGCGCAAGCTCGTGGGCGACCTTCGCGACCTCATCTGAGGTCAGTGTGCCGTCGAGCGCTGCATAGAGGTGGATCCCCGAACTCCCACTCGTGAGCGGAATCGAGGGGAGTCCCATATCGCGCAGGATGTCGCGCACGAGAAAGGCGATATCAGCGACCTCGGTGAGCTGCACCCCCTCGCCCGGATCAAGATCGAACACCATGCGATCGGGGTTTTGCTGTTTGCCCGAGCTATCGAATCGCCACTGCGGCACGTGGAGCTCAAGCGACGCGAGCTGGGCGAGCCACACGAGCGTTGCCTCATCGTTCACGAGGGGGTACACGTTCACGTGATCCTTGTGCTGGATCTCACCCGTCTTCACCCACTCCGGCGCGCCATCGCCAATGTCTTTCTGGAAAAACGAGTGATGTTTACCGTCTTCGCCAACCCCGTCAGGCCAACGTTTTCGCGTCGCGGGCCGATCCGCGCAGTGCGGCAGCATGGTCTCCGCGATCGCGCTATAGTAAGCGAGCACCTCACCTTTGGTCGTGCCGGTTGAAGGATACAGCACCTTGTCCAGGTTGGTCACACGCAGTTTTCGCCCATCGACCCATACGGATTGCCCATCTTTCGCCATATCTACATGATCCACACCGGTAGGCGCAAGGCGTAGCCCTTTGACACGCGAGTGGTCTTTACTGTACGCATGAGAGCGATATGGAGCGGAGCCATCACGTTCGGACTCGTGAATGTGCCAGTCAAGTTATACAGTGCGACCGAGGATCACGATGTCGACCTGCACCAGGTGCACGACAAAGACGGAGGCAGGATCCGATATCAACGCCGCTGCGAAGTGTGCGGACAGACCGTCGAATATAAGCACATAGACCGCGCCTATGCCGATGATGAGGACACGATTGTGCTCACAAAACAGGATCTGGCATCGATCCCGCAGGAGCGTGACCGCGATATCTCTGTGCTCGAGTTCGTTCCGAGCGATCAGGTGGATCCCATACTGTTCGAGCGCACCTACTATCTTGAGCCGTCTGGCAATACCACGAAAGCGTATGTTCTGCTCCGGCGCACGCTTGAGAAAACCGATCGCACAGCGATCGTGCAGTTCGCATTGAGACAGAAGACGAGGCTCGCGGCTCTCCGCGTGCGCGATGATGTTATCGTGCTGCAAACTCTTCTGTGGCCTGACGAGGTGCGTCAAGCGGCGTTCCCCGCACTCGAACAGCGGGTGCGCATCAGCGCGAAGGAAATGCAGCTTTCTGCTTCGCTCGTGAAGAGCTACTCCGGCGACTTTACGCCTGATCAGTTCACCGATGAGTATCAGGCACAACTGCGCAAGCTCATTGAGGCGAAACGCAGAGCAGGAGATTCTCTCGACACTGAGGAAACCTTCGGAGAGTCTGAGCGCGAGGGCGCCGAGGTGATCGACCTCATGGAGGCGCTCAAGCAGAGCGTCGCAAAGTCGCGTGCAGCGAAGCGGGGAAGCTCTGGGCGGGGATCGGCGAAGAAGAGCGCTGCAGCGAAGAGCGCTGCAAAGAAGAGCGCTGCGAGGAAGAGTACAGCGAAGAAGAGCACAGCGAAAGCTAAAGCAACAACCCGAAAGGCAAGCTGATGGTGGATTCTGCTCTCGGTAACGAAGTGGATCGGTGCATCGACCGGCTCGTTACCGCAGTTCGCGACGCCGGTTGCACGCTCGCGACCGCGGAGTCCCTGACCGGAGGGCAGCTTGCCGCCGCAATCTCGGCCGCGCCCGGGGCAGGGGATTGGTACCGGGGCGGAATCGTTGCCTATCACCCAGAGGTCAAGTATGACCTGCTCGAAACTCCCGTTGGGCCCGTAGTGACCCCCGAGACCGCGGCAGCAATGGCGTGCTCGACGGCACATCTGCTCGGCGCGAATTACACCGTCGCCCTCACAGGGGTGGGCGGGCCGGGCCCAGATGAGGGCAAGCCCCCTGGAACCGTGTATATCGCAACGTTTACCGCAGGACGCGAGCCAATCGTCGAGCATCATCGATTCGATGGTGAGCCGGTCGAAGTCATGGAACAGACCATCTGTTCGGCTCTTACGGCGCTCGCCGACCTCATCGAACAGGTGAATAAGACCTGACGATCCACTTGTCAACGGGCTTTTCCCGATGCGGTGCCCCAAATTACAGTCACAAGCATGAGTTTCTTGCTAGACCCAGTGCCCGTGCAGCCGCCGCCGAGTCCGGAGTCACTCTGGCGAATGACCGGCCCGCGCATCGCATCCGATGCGCACGCACCACGTCGATGCGACACCGTTGTCGTGGGTGCTGGCCTCACCGGCCTCGTCACCGCGGTCTTGCTTGCTCGCGCGGGTCAGCGGGTAACTGTGCTCGAATCGCGGCGGATCGGCGATGGCACAACCGGCAACACCACTGGCAAGCTCAGTTTGCTGCAGGGAACCGTCTTCTCCGAAGTGCGCGACCACGCGGGCGATGATGTACTCCAGGCATACGCAGAGGCGAACCGGGAAGGGCAAGCATGGTTGCTGCGCCAGCTCGAGACTGACGGGATCGCCGTCGAGAGGCGACCCGCGTTCACGTATGTTCGCGACAGCGAGCAGCAACAGCTGCTTGAAGAAGAATTTGAGGCCGCCTCAATAGCGGGCATCCAAGCTGAGTGGACTCACTCCACCGGATTGCCGTTTGAAACCGCGGGATCTCTCACGCTGCCGCATCAGGCCCAGCTGCAACCCCTTGACGTTCTCGCGGGACTCGCGCGTGAACTGCACGAGCGCGATGGCGTCATTATTGAGCACTGCCCGGTTCGTGATATCACCAACGAAGGCCATCACATTGAAATCGAAACCGACCTCGGCACGATGACTGCCGATCAGTGCGTGCTCGCGACCGGCACGCCTATCCTTGACCGCGGACTGTTCTTCGCGAAGCATGAGCCGTCACGCTCGTACGTCTCCGCCTACCGTGTACCGTACGCAGAGATACCGCGCGGGATGTACCTCGCGGTCGGCAGTGACGCCCACCACTCGTTACGGACCGCGCATGATGGGGTGGGAAGCGAGCTGCTTGTCGTCGGGGGCGACTCCCATGTCACCGGGCGTGGAAGCGGCGTGAGCGCCCTCCGTGAAATCGACGGGTGGGTGAGCGCCCACTTTCCTGTTTCCGAGCGAGTCACCTGGTGGGCGGCGCAAGATTATCGAAGCCACACCCGTATCCCGTTCGCGGGTCCATTGCCTCGCGGCGGCGATCGCATCTACACGGCGACCGGCTTCAACAAGTGGGGAATGACGAACGCTGTCGCCGCAGGACTTACCATAGCCGCCGACATGCTCGGCGGTCATCTTGCGTGGGCGCTGACGCTCCGTGAGCACAACCTGAGGCTTCCCGCGATGCGCGACGCGCTCGCCGCGAACGCGCAGGTCGCTGCACATTTGGCGAGTGACTGGGTCGACGCGGTGCAAGCGGAGAGCTGGGACAGCGAGGCAGTAAGTGACCTCGAAGAGGGACGGGGGCGCGTTCTGCGAAATGGCGCTACCCCTGTCGCAGTATCGCGAGTCGAAGGGAGAGTCTGCGAGGTGTCGGGCATCTGCACGCATCTCGGAGGAGTGGTGAACTGGAATCGTGCCGAACAGACCTGGGACTGCCCGCTCCACGGTTCACGATTTGCGCCCGACGGCACGAGAATAGAGGGACCCGCCACCGAAGACCTAGAGCCGTTTGACTGAAACATGTGAGACGAGTCTCGCGCGCTATGTCAGGCGATACTGCATACTGGAGTGGTGAGCACACCACCACTCAGAGTTCGCCTCACGAACGACTACGAGATAGTCGTGGCAGGCCTCAAAGCGATGCTTGCGCCCTTCGCAGACCGTATCCAGGTGGTCGACACGAAAGTCAGCGAGGCGGGCAGTGCCGAAGCCGGCAGGCCGAGCAGCACCGAGGCCGGTAGCCCGGGAAGTGTCGGTCTGGGTTCCGGTGATTCGCAGACGGTGGATCTCACACTCTACGACACCTTCGGGCGTGCACAGGCGAACCAGTCAGACATCAGATCAATCGTCGCCGACCGCCGTTCGGGCAAGGTTGTCATTTACAGTTGGAACACACACGAACAGCTCGTCGAAGCAGCGCTCGCAAAGGGAGTCAAAGGCTACCTGAGCAAGTCACTGCGTGCCCCCGAACTCGTCGATAATCTCGTACGCATCGCCGCGGGAGATGTGATCGCACCTACTCATCTACTCGCGTCGGATTCCCCGGTCGAAACCGTCGGGTCTTGGCCAGGGAAACGCGAGGGTTTGAGCCTGCGCGAGGCCGAGGTGATCGCGCTCATTACACAGGGATACACGAACCCCGAGATAGCAGACCGCATTTTTGTCACGGTGAACTCGTTAAAGTCGTATATTCGATCGGCCTACCGAAAAATGGGCGTCGAACGCCGGGCGCAGGCGGTGCGTTGGGGCATCTCATACGGAATGTTGCCACCCGATGGGAGCAAACCGCAACCATAGGACAATGGCAGAACGAAAAATACACCCTACGGGGTGGTAGGGGCAACCGTTACAGTCAATCTCTGTGGGTATGCATGGGAAGCCTCCGCGCGCCTTCGAGTGCGAGCAACAGGGAACACAACGGCCAACTTGGCCCGGTCAGCGTGAGGGTTTGAGCGCGCGCGAGTCCGAGGTCATCGCTCTTGTCACTCAGGGGTATACGAACCCCGAGATTGCCGCTCGTACATTTATCACCGTGAACTCGGTGAAGACCTATATTCGATCTGCCTACCGAAAAATGGGTGTCGAACGCCGCGCACAGGCGGTGAGGTGGGGCATCGAGCACGGCATGCTGGCAGAACTGTCAGAAGATCCATCCTAAGGCTCGATACGCGAGGATAAACCACCCCACAGGGTGGTACGACCAGGCGCTACTGTTTCACTCATGGGAACCCTCAGCTACGGCAACGCGCACACCCTCGAGATCGATGACAACACGCTCGCTCACCTGCGCTCAGTGACGTTCGCCAAACTTCGCGGCCAAGAGGCTTTTCCGCTTACTGTCGTGCACACGCGCGACGCCAAGCACACCGGCTCGACCTCACTCTGGATGTCGCCCGACACGCCGATTGTCTTTCAATTCACCGACGCCGAACCCGATGAACTCTCGAGAGAGTGGATCGAGGAGCTCATGAGGTCGTCGTACGAGAATCGCGGA
>JBEBUJ010000076.1:0-9446 GCA_040393365.1 Leucobacter denitrificans | reverse complement strand
TGGCGAGTCTAGCGAGACTGCCGAAACGAACGGAGCAGAACAGTGAATGCAACTATGAGCCCACACACTGCGGCGGCGAGATCCACAACAATGCGCACCGAGGCAGGCAAGCCCTCGAATGCATTCCGCGACGGCATCCGGGGCATGAACTTCGAACTGCGCGGATATTTCAGGTCGCCTGACACCGTCTTCTTCACGTTTCTCTTTCCGATCCTCCTCCTCGCGATCTTTGGAGTCGCGTTCGGCTCGGTGGGCGAGATCGGTGCGCTGCCAGACGGCACGGGCGGTGTCACGATGGCCGAGTATTACTTGCCCGGCCTGGTTGCGGCGGGTCTCCTGCTCGGAGGCGTGCAGAATCTCGCCGTTGACATCGTGCGAGAGAAGAGCGAAGGATGGCTTCGCAGGCTCGGTGGCACCCCACTCTCTCCCGTGAGCTACTTCATAGGCAAGGCCGGGATGGTGTTCGTGACATCTATCGCTCAACTCGTGTTGTTGCTCGCGTTTGCGGCGGTCGCACTCGGGGTGGATCTGCCCACCGATCCAGAGCTTTGGCTTCGGTTCTCGTGGATCTTCGTGCTCGGAATCATTACCATGACGCTTCTCGGCATTGCGTTGTCGGCGGTACCACGCTCGTCGCGAAGCGCAACCGCGGTCGTACTGCCGATCGTGCTGATTCTGCAGTTCGTGTCGGGCGTATACCTGCAGTTCTCGATGCTGCCCGAGTGGTTGCAGAATGTGGCGGGCATCTTCCCGCTCAAGTGGCTGGCGCAGGGTATGCGTTCGGTGTTTCTTCCGGAGCAATTTGCGGGTGCCGAGCAGTCGGGCGCTTGGGATCTCGGGCTCGTCGCGCTCAATCTCGGCATCTGGTTGGTGGTGGGCCTCGTCGTGAGCCTCGTGACGTTCAGGTGGCAGAAGCGCTCATGACGCGAACGCATGGCGTTCGCGGAACGCTTCTGGTGCCGCACACGGCGGCAGCCCTGGGAGCGAAGCGACGGGTGAGAAGCGCTCATGACGCGAACGCATGAGAGGCTTGGAACGTGAGCACTGAGGCAACCAAGCAGATGTCCCGCGCACTGCGGTGGTGGGACCTCGCGTGCGCCGCGGTGCTCACCTTCATGCTCATTGTGATGCTCATAGAGGGCGCGTCAGGCGCCCCGTACTGGGCGGCGTCGCTTGAGACTGTCGGGCGAGTTTCCGTGCTTCTCGTCCCGGCGTTCCTCTTCGCCATCCTCTGGGTGGTGCTTGGCCGGGGCGCGCTTCGAGAGGGAATATGTGACCTCTCGCTTTCCGGTCGCAGCGGCGTCTACCTTGTGCTGTTGCTCCTCGTGCTCATGCTCGGAACCGTTTTCGCGCCGATGTACGCGATGCTTCAGGCAATTGCCTACCCAGTGGTGTGGACCATCGCGATCGACTACCGCAGCGCGGTGCTCTGGTGCCTCGCCGTTGCAACTGCTGTTGGTGCGGGCATGTACCTTGGGCTGTCGGCACTCGATCCCGATACGGCTCTCGCTTCGAGCCTCACAACCGCGCTCGTTTCACTTGTGTTCTCCATCGCGATGGGCACGTGGATCACACGTATCCACGCTCAGGGCGAGTCATATCGCGAGCTCGCCGAGCAGCTCAAGCGCTCGCAGGATGAGGTGGCCGCACTCTCGCAGGAGGCGGGTGCTGCGGCAGAACGTGAACGGATGTCGAGAGACCTCCATGACACGCTCACCCAGACACTCGCTGGGCTCGTGATGCTCAGCGAGCAGACGGAGCGCGCGCTCGATGCCGGTGACGAGTCTCGAGCTCGGGATCGTTTGGCACGAGTGGGATCCGCGGCCCGCGCTGCAGTTTCTGAGGCCAGAGCGCTCGTCGCCACCACGCAGCCCATTGGCGAGGACGGCCTCGAGCGTGCGATCGAGCGGGTTGCCGCAGCCTTGCGCGCCGACACGGGCCTCGAAGTGGAGTGCTCACTCTCGAACACGGAGCTCGAGCGCGAACGAGAGGTCGTACTGCTCCGGGCCGTGCAAGAGGGACTCGCGAATGCCCGCAAGCACGCGAAGGCCTCGAAGGTGGCGATCACGCTTGAGTCCGTGGAAGGTGGCGGAGCGCTGCTGCGCGTCGACGATGACGGGGTCGGCCCTCGCGCTGAGGCGGGCGCTCCCGATGCGATGCGCGGTGGCGGCTTCGGCCTAACGGGCCTTGCCGATCGAGTTCGCCAGGTGTCAGGCGACGTGCGATTCGGTCCTCGTACGGGTGGTGGATCGCGACTCGAGGTCGAGCTTGCCCCGACTCGATCCGCCTCTGATTTGGGTGAGACTGACACTGGTGAGATTGACCCGAGTGAGAGTGTAGACGCATGATCAGAGTGATGGTGGTCGACGACCACCCCATTGTGCGCGCGGGGATCGTGGGCCTGCTCGAAACGGAACCCGACTTTGAGGTGGTGGGTGAGGCGGTCTCTGGCGAGGAAGCGCTTGCGCTCGCCGCAACCGCCGCGCCTGATGTGGTGCTCATGGACTTGCGCATGCCCGGCATGGGTGGTGTCGAAGCAACCCGTCAGATACTTGCGAGCGCTACACCGGGCGGCCGATCCACGCCCATCGGATCCACACCGCGCGTGCTCGTGTTTACCACCTACGAAGATGACGACCAGATACTCGCCGCCATTGAGGCGGGAGCCCATGGGTATCTCGTGAAGGCGGCTCCCGCCCAAGAACTTGCCGCGGGAGTGCGCGCTGTTGCTGCGGGCCAGACTGTGCTCGCCCCCTCGATTGCGGCCCAACTCGTGCGTCGCGCACAGGGCGGAAATGCGGAGCACTCACGCCGCAGCGAGTCTGTATCGCTCACTCCGCGTGAGGGCGAAATTCTTGCGCTCGTCGCCGACGGCCTGAGCAACCCCGCAATCGCAGCGAAACTCTTCATCGGCGAGTCAACCGTCAAAACGCACCTGCTGCACGTGTTCGAAAAACTCGGGGTTTCAGATCGCACGCGCGCCGTGACTCGCGCGATGGAGCTTGGGCTGTTGTAAGGGAGAATGTTTCAGGAGCAATCGCTGAAGCGTGAGTTCTTGAGGAGTACACGGTAGTGCAAGGAGTCAGCGTGTTCGCAGAGGTCGAGAACGTCGGACGCATGACCCCGTATGGCGTCGAACACTTCGTGGCACTCGCCGTCACTGTGGTCGCTGCCGTCATTCTCGTCGCGTGGGCGCGAAAGGTGCGCGGCACTCCAGCCGAGTCTCGTGGCCTGACGGTAGCCGGGTGGATCATGCTCACAGCGACACTTGCCTGGATGGGGTGGAACCTCCTTCCCATGAACTGGAACATCGAGCAATCGTTGCCATTCCACCTGTCAGACGGGTTGCGGATCGTCACGTCGCTCGCGCTTCTCACGCGGAGCGGGTGGACAATCGCGATCAGTTACTACTGGGGACTCACCCTGAACATCCAGTCGGTCATCACTCCAGACCTCACGTACTTCCATGCTCCAGTATTTGAGTACATTGCCTACTGGTTCTTTCACATTGCCGCACTCATTGTGCCGATCGTTTTCGTATGGGGGCTTGGGTATCGGCCCACCTGGCGTGGATACAGCATCGCATTTCTCGGCACGCTACTGTGGGCGGGAGCCGCGGGAATCGTGAATGCGCTCACCGGTGCAAATTACGTGTACTTGGCGCGTGCACCCGAGGTGGCTTCTGCACTCGATCTTCTCGGGCCGTGGCCAATCTACATCCTCTGGGAGCTCCTGCTCGTTGCGAGTGTGTGGGCGCTCATCACCTGGCCGTGGACGGTCGGCCGCGGATACGGATTCGAGGCAGTGGGGCAACTTGGGGCTGTACGGCGAGTGGTTACCGCCCGATAGAGTGACATTATGGGAAGAGATGAGGCGAGGCGAAGAAGGCTCGCCCGCAGTTCCCCGCACCGCGCGATCGTCGCCGTGCTGCTTGCAATGGGTTTGTGCGCGTCGTTCTTGTTTACACTCGTCGTGCCAATTCAGGCTCGGCTACCGGAGCTGTTGAGCTCGAGCCGCGATGACACCGCCTGGGTGCTCACGGCGACACTGCTCGCATCCGCAGTGGTGACGCCGATCTCCGGACGTCTCGGCGACATGTACGGCAAGCGTCGGGTCATCCTCGCGCTGCTCGTCGTCACAATGTTCGGCTCGCTCGTCATCGCACTGTCATCGAATATCGTCATCGTGATCGCGGGTCGAGCGCTGCAAGGCGCGATGTCGGGTGTGATTCCGCTCGGAATCGCCGTCATGCGTGATGTGCTCCCTGCGCACCGCGTGGACTCCGCGATTGCCATGATGAGTGCGACGCTCGGAGTCGGATCAGCAATCGGACTTCCCGCGAGTGCACTCATCACCGAGTACGCCGATTGGCATGCCCTTTTTTGGGTCACCACAGCGTTGTGCGCGATCGCGTTCGGTCTCGTGCTGTGGATCATTCCCGTGAGCGTGCTGCGCACAGAGGGGCGTTTCGACTATCTCGGGGCGCTCGGCCTCACGGTCGCGCTCATGTGTATCCTGCTTGCGATTTCCCGCGGCGATTCGTGGGGCTGGCTGAGCCCGGCCACGCTCGGCACGGCTGTCGGTGGTGTCATTGTAGCGCTGGGCTGGGGCTGGTACCAGTTGCGCGCGAAGGAACCGCTGCTGGATTTGCGAGTTGCGGCGCGCAGGCCGGTGCTGCTCACGAACCTCGCATCGATCTCACTCGGGTTCTCCCTGTTCGCGTCGAACGTCGTGTATCCCCAAATGCTCGAGCAGCCCGCATCTGACGGTGTCGGCTTCGGGCTGACACTGTTCCTCGCGAGCCTGATCATCATGCCGTCCGGCATCCTCATGATGCTGCTCTCACCCGTCGCCGGGCGTCTCGCCGGGATCATCGGCCCCAGAATCCTGCTGGTCATCGGCGCATGCGCGTTGATCGTGGCCTACGCATTCTCGATCGTGTTTCACACCGAAGTGTGGCAGATCCTCATCGCGAACCTGCTCATCGGCGTCGGCATCGGCTTCGGCTATGCGTCGATGCCGATGCTCATCATGCGCTCGGTACCGCAGAGCGAGACCGGGGCCTCGAATGGGCTCAATGCGCTGTGCCGGGCACTCGGCACCAGCACGGCAGCTGCGGTCATGGGCGCCGTGCTTGCCGCGTCGAGCACGGGTAGCGCTTCGGGCATGCCGACTGCCGGTGGATACCAGCTCGCCTTTGTGCTGAGCATCGTTGCCGCGGGCATCGCGCTCGGTTTTGCGCTCTTCATTCCGCAGCGGCCTGCCTCTGAGCGGCACCCTGCGCTGCCCGAAGGAATGTAACGCCGAAGGCCGCGCGCGAGATGTTTACCGCCTGGCGCACGGCCTTCGAGGTGAATCAGCAGTGTGTTATCTCCGTGAAGCCTGCGCAACAGCGCGAGCCACCGCCTCGGCGACACCTGGTGCGAACGGATTTGGCACGATGAGATCCGCGACGGGCTCTTCGACCTGATCCGCAATTGCGGCCGCAGCAGCGAGCTTCATTTCGGTCGTGATCTCACGCGCGTTCGCGTCGAGCGCTCCGCGAAAGATGCCGGGGAACGCGAGCACGTTGTTGATCTGGTTCGGGAAGTCGCTACGGCCGGTCGCGACAACTGCAGCGTGCTTGAGCGCGATGTCGGGAGCGATCTCTGGATCGGGATTCGACAGTGCGAACACAATCGCGTCATCGGCCATGGACGCGATATCCGACTCGGGAACTTTCGAGGAAGACACCCCGATGAACACGTCTGCGCCAGTGAGCGTTTCGGCTGTACCGCCCGAGATGCCACGGGGGTTCGACTTCTGAGCCATCTCGAACTTCATGCCGCTGATGTCGTCGCGATCCGCATGAATTGCGCCCTGTGAATCGAGCACAATGAGGTCTTTCACACCGACAGCAAGCAAGAGCTCTGCGACCGCAATTCCCGCAGCACCTGCCCCCGAGATCACGACCCGGAGCGCCGAGAGTTCTTTGCCGACCACCTTCAGTGCGTTGGTGAGCGCGGCGAGTACCACGACTGCGGTTCCGTGCTGGTCATCGTGCATCACCGGCATATCGAGTGCTTCGATGAGCCGACGTTCGATCTCGAAGCAGCGCGGCGCGGAGATATCTTCGAGGTTTACCGCGCCAAAGCTTGGGGCGATCCGCACGATGGTGTCAACGATCTCATCTGGGTCTTGCGTGTCGAGCACGATTGGAATCGAATTCAAGCCCGCGAAGCGGCGAAACAGTGCGCTCTTCCCTTCCATTACGGGCAGCGACGCGCTTGCGCCGATGTCACCGAGCCCAAGAACCGCCGTACCATCGGAGACCACAGCCACGAGGCGCGACGCCCAGGTGTGGCTCTTCGCGAGCGCCGGATCTTCGGCAATTGCCCGGCTCACCTGGGCGACGCCAGGCGTATATGCGATCGACAGGTCTCGGCGATCCTCGAGTGGGTCGGTGAGTTCGACGCTCAGTTTGCCGCCGAGGTGCGCCGTGAAGATCTCTTGCTCCGTGATCGTCTGCGCGCTTGCAAGGTTTGCATTGGGGTCGGTAGAGGTACGGTGAGTTGCCATCGAGGCTCCTTCATGTCGAGCTGCCCGTGGGCAGCAGGGAGTGAGGCGAATGAACATGGCCCCGGAGCAGCTCACGGGACATGTAATTAATGCAGCGTCTCGGCGGGGATGTTGCCGATGGGAACGCAGGTCTCTGGTGGTGAGGTCGCCTGTTCACATTTGTCGAAGTTCTTATGATGACGGGAAACGAATACTCCGTCAAGATGCATTGTGCACAAGGAAGGTCTTTGCCCGGCAGATAAGCTGCTCTAACATACTGTTCATTCCGGCGTAAGGGGCACCTGCATGGCGACACGCCACGAGCGGGTGTGGCGGGCTGGGCGCCAGCTCTATTACAGCGAGGCGACGGGATGGGTCCACAGTCGATCCGACGAACTGGTGACGTAATAGAGTCAAATACTATGCAACCAACAAGCGCAAACCAGGCACGGGCACTGCGAGACGGGATGCTTCCCGAACTCGAGGAAGTGCGGCCAGGTATTTACGCGATTGCGCTCGATATGCCGGGGATGCAGCCGCCGTATGCGTTCAGCTATGCGATCCTCGCACTCGGTGGATCGCGTGACGTGCACCTCGTCGATGCGGGACTCGGCACTGACGAGAATTGGGCTGCACTGAGGAGTGCTCTCGAGTCGCTCGACCGCAGCGTTGAAGACATCGCCTCCGTCACCGTCACCCATATGCACCACGACCACCTGGGGCTTGCTGACCGCATTCGTGAGGCCTCGGGCGCCGTTGTGCGGTTGCATGCTCGTGAGGCCGAGGCGATCGAACGCCGTGCAACATTTAGTGTGTCAGCAGATCTGCACGCGACACTTACACGCTGGGGTGTTCCAGAAACAGAGCGGGCCGCACTCCTCGCCAGCGGTGCAATGGCGGCCGACTCTGGTGCAGAGGGCGAGACAAACGTCGACATCGACGAGCGGGTGAACGACGGCGACGTGTTGCAGCTCGGGGCGTATGAGGCCCGGGTGATCCACACCCCCGGCCACACGACGGGGCACATCTGTCTCTCCATCGAGCGCCAGGGTGTGGTGTTTACCGGCGACCACGTACTGCCCCGAATCAATCCTGGAATCGCGCTCGGAGGAGAGCGGTCGGCCGATCCTCTGGGCGAGTATTACGCCTCGCTCGACCGGCTGCGCGAGTTTGCTGGTGCCGAAGTTCTGCCCGGGCATGGGTTTCGGTTCACGACGCTCGGTGAACGTTGCGCCGAGATTCGCGCGCATCACGAGACGCGCACGCGCGAGGTTGCCGCGGTATTGGCGGTTGATCCACAGAGCAGCGTCTGGGAGACCGCGAGTCAAGTCACCTGGAGCTACGGGTGGGACGGACTCTCGGGAGTCTCGCTGCTTTCGGCGCTTGCGCAGGTCGAGATGCACATCGCCCGCGTGCGCGCGTCGGGGTGAGGGTCAGTTAAGGCTCCATGGGAAGTAGTAGTTTCAGTGGGTCACTCGGAAGTGCTTTAAAACCGTACTTTACATAGAAGTTCGCGGCCTGATGTTCTTTTGCCTGGATCAGGATACCTTTTGCGCCGACTATGCGACCCGCGAGATTAGCTCGGCGCACAGCGTCCTTTAATAGCGAGCGGCCTAACCCACTTCCCTGGCAGCGACGATCTACCGCAAGTCGCCCAAGCACGAGAATCGGAATTGGGTTTGGTGAATTTCTGCGAAATGCCGCAGTCACCTTCTCTACTTCGACGCTGCCAGCATGCAAACTGTAGAACCCAAGGATTTGCATCGGGTGAGCGGTGGTCGCTACGACATAGGTTCGTGAAACCGAGCTCTGCTGATTTTTCCATGCTCGGCGACGAAGCCAAGTGTCAATTGGGTCTGATCCTGAGTCAAAGTCAAGCGTCTCGTGTTCGGCAGAAATTATGGTTGGTGCCAGGAAGGAATGCGGCATCTCTGTTTAGAAGACTGACTCAGTTTGAAGCAAATGCTGGTAGCTCACGTTCTCTGCGAGTGGCTGCGACAGTACCGAATCAACTTCGCTCCATTGGTCTTCAGGGATAACAAAGACAGACTGCTCTGCCAAAATCTCTTCAGCACGCTGGAGAAGAGTTTGTACCGAAAACTCGGTGAGATTGAATCCCTGAACGCTCGACGCGCGCTCAATTGTTGCTTTCTGCTCACCTGTGAGCCTGATCGCAATGCGCTCATTCTTTATTATGTCGACTACCATGCATCCATTGTACGCCTAATAGTTGCACATGTACGCGCATTAGTCGCACATTCACTATAGATTGCTGAGGAGCCGTTGAGTGTCAGCGAAAATCGAGTGTCTTACGAGCTTTCGCCGCCGAAAGTCCTCGCGTGGTGCTCAATTTTCGCTTGACGCGAGGTGGGTGGTGGTGGCTATTGATGGCGTGCGTGCGAGGTGTGGATCGAGTTTAGCCCCATAGTCCTCGGCTCAAGTGTGCGAGTGGAGCCCTGTGAGGTGATGACTCTCGGGCTCAAGCTGCAGGGTCGAGTGCTCGAGCGCGAAGTGCGTCATGAGGCACGCCTTGAGCTCGTCGAGCACCGCGTGATACCCGCGCTCTGACCAGTACGCATCGGTGATGGTGACGTGCGCTGAAAACGACGGAACACCTGAGGTGATTGTCCAGGCGTGCACGTCGTGCACTTCCACGACGCCAGGAACAGCGAGCATGTGGGCTCGTGCGGCATCGACGTCGATGTCTTTCGGCGTCGCCTCGAGCAGCACGTTCACCACGTCGCGCAGCAGGCTGTACGCGCGCGGAACGATGAGTGCAGCGATGAGGATGGAGGCGAACTGATCTACCATGACCCAGCCCGTGAACATGATGACGAGCGCCGCGATAATCACCGCGACCGAACCGAGGAGGTCGCCGAGTACCTCGAGGTAGGCGCCGCGCACGTTCA
>JBEBUJ010000075.1:0-9472 GCA_040393365.1 Leucobacter denitrificans | reverse complement strand
CTCACCGTGAACGCCGCGGACGGTGACGACGTTGTGCTGTTCCGTGCCCTCGGCTACATTCCAGGCGTACCAGAGGCGCGACGCCCAGCCATGGTCGGGGTCGCGAGCGGCACCACAACGCTTGAGCGCATCAGCTACGATCGCAGCGTCAACGGCAAGCTCACGGTGAACGGGCTGGGTGGCGACGACCTCTTCGTGTTCGACGACACGAGCGCAGCGACCACCGTCAATGGAGGAGCGGGCAATGACACGTTCGTTGTCGGCCAGTTCTTCGAGACTGAGCGCATCAGCCCCTATCTTGCGGACGAAGACGCCTTCGCAACGATCGAGACCGATCGCGGCTGGCTCAGCCCAGGTGTGAGCATGCCGGCGGTGCTCTATGGCGGTGACGGGAACGATACGTTCCTCGTGAACGGCAACCGGGCCGAATTGCGCATGGAGGGCGGCGACGGGGCAAACGACTTCACCTTCGTGACAAGTACCGCTCTCGGCGAGCCGGTGGTCAACGGATTTGTCTCGGTCGACGGCGGCGAGGGCCCGAGCACGATCACCGTGCGGACTGACCACGAGACACAGATCGAGCTGAACCTGCACTGGTGGACGATCACCGGCGGTGGGCTTGCGCTTGACCTGTACAGCTTTGATACCGATCCCCAGGTCGCACCGTACGCTTCGCTTTGGGCGCCAGTTGGGCTCCCTGGTGAGGGCGGCGTGCTGCCAGAGTTCCCTCGGGCGTTCGCTCTCCCGGCCGGCCCAGTGGGGGAGGCGCTCGTGCCGACCATACTGCCTGTTGATGGGCCGCTCGTGCCACCGTATCCGTTCGAGGGGCGTGGCGAGGGCGAACTGATTGAGATCGTTGAGACAGATGGGTGGACCCTCGTGCACCCGGATGGGCCGCTCGAAGACTCGTACACGATCCGTGTGACGGTGCCGACACTCGAAGACATCTACATCACCATCACCTCCGCCCACGGTACGGGACAACCCTTTGCTGAGTTCTCTCTCGACGGCGGCCTCACCTGGGTGACGAGCGGTGTGCTCCGCATTGCCGCTGGCGACATGGGTCTGTACACCGTGCTCGTGCGCTGGATCCCAGGAACCACGCTCGCGGAGGTTCCTGACACAGCATGGGTCGTCTCACTCAGCCACACGGTTCGGAGTGCGGACGAACTGTTCGACGCCCTCCAGCTGCGCGGCGTCTACGTGCAACTCGTGAAAGACGCGGAGGAGGAACCGGTGGATCCCGTGGATCCCGTGGATCCTGTTGAACCCTTCGAGCCCGTTGATCAAGACATGCCTACCGGGAACGCGGGAGGACAATTCATCGCCGCGACGGGTGCACCGAGTGGTGGACTCGCGGTCAGCCTCGGGCTGTTGTTGCTCCTTGGCGGCCTCGTGCTGGTGCTCCGCCGCCGCGATCGTGATGCGACACACTCGGCAAACTGAGTAAGGTGGCAGCTGATCCCAAACCCCCTGCTGCGAAGTCCCACAGTGTAGCGCGATACAGTGTTTTGGCTGCCTCCCACGTCCCACGTGTGAAGGAGAAGGGGTGAACGATCGATGAATACTTCTCCCATGACACTCAGTGAGCTTGTGTCGATCGATACGCTGCACACGCATGTCATCGCTGGCGGTACCGGCCTGGACCGCCGGGTGCAGTGGGCCCACAGTTGCGAACTCGATGAGCCTTGGAAGTGGCTTGGAACCGATGAGCTGCTTATGACGGTCGGGTTCTGTGTGCCGAGGTCACCGGCGAAGCAGGTCGAGTTTGTGCGCGAACTCAGCAGGGCCGGAATCGTGGGCGCAATGATCGGTGCACGGATCGAAGATCTGACGCTCAGCCCTGAAATGCTCGCAGAGGCTGACCATCTCGGCTTTCCGATCATGAACACCGCGCCCGAGGTGCCCTGGTCTGCGGTCGCGCGCCATGTGGCGGCCGCGACAAGTGCGAGTCAGACGACGCAAGTCATGACGCTCGCGAAGCTGTACGAACTCACTGCGATGAGTTCGAACGCATCAGAATTGGCCCGAAACATCGCTGCGTTGCTGCGGATCGAGCTCACTGTGCGCGAGACAGAGTCGGGCCTTGAGATTATGAGTTCGCGCGATCATACGCCTACTGCCACCGGCGAAGATGCGTCGGAAGACAGTAAGTCGTCATTGCGCATGCGAACGCACGACCTGTCGAGCAGGTTCGCTGCCACGCTTGAGGTCGGTGAGTATCCGGGAGCAGGGCTCGGGGCAATGGTGCTCGTGCACCTGAAACGCGTCCTCGAGGTGGAGACCGACCGACTGATGTTCGAGGTGTCTGCGAAGGCCGAGACGCTTCAGGAGCAACTGACGCAACTATTGAAAGGCACCGAACCCGAGGGCGCGGCAGAGCTCTTTGCCGCACACTCGCTCGGCGGGGCCTTTCGGATCATCGCATTTCCCCAGGAGGGAACTCAGCACTTGGCAAGAGCGACGATCGTTCGAAACCTCCGGGTATTGGTGGGGCGTAACAGTTCGTTGGGGCTCGTCGTCACACCCGCAGTCGAGATTGGGCGGGTCAGACAACTGCTCAAGGAGTGCGGCTTGAATGCCGGAGCCTCGAGCCTCTTTGAAGAACTCGCTGACGCACGGAGCCTTGTGTCGGAAGCCGAGAGTGCACTCATCGACGCTGACTCGAGCGGAACCCAGTGGTCTGAGTTCGCGGGGAGCCGCATTGCGATGCTCTCTCGGAGCGAACGCGAGGCGCACAACATCATCAAAGAGGTCTTGGGCCCGCTCGGTGAGTCGACCGAGCGGGCCGCCGTGCTTCGTGAAACGCTCTTCACCTATCTTCGCCACGAGCGCAGTTGGAAAGATACCTCCGCCGATCTCGGGATCCACCGCCAGACGCTTTCGTACCGATTGCGTCAAGTTGAGTCGCTGACGGGCAGATCAATCGCAAAGACTGAGGATCTCGCCGCGCTCTGGATCGCATCACAGGCCTGGCAGAAATACGGTGCTGTTACCGAAGTTCACGGCTGACCCGAATTTCATACTCCAGTACAGTCGACCTGTTCGCTGGAACAGTTTACGCTCATCTCGAGCGCGAGTGCACGCATGCGGTCGCAGGCAATCGAGACAAAGAGGTTCAGTGATGAGCGCCAACGTGGCATCGAACTTTATCAATGGCAACGTATCCTTCTGGGTGCATCAAGAGGGGCGTCCCTCACAGCGGCCTGCATTGCCGGGTCCGATCGAGGCTGATGTCGCGATCGTGGGCGCAGGAATGACTGGTCTCTGGACTGCTTATTACCTGAAGAAGGCGCGTCCTGATCTCAGCGTCGTCGTGCTCGAGAAAGAGTTCGCCGGGTTTGGTGCTTCGGGCCGCAATGGCGGCTGGCTCAGTGCGAAGTCTCCCGGCCAGTTTCGACGGTATGCGAAGGCCGGAGGGGTTCCCGCCGCGATTGCACTCGAGCGGGAAATGTTCTCGTCGGTGCGCGAGGCGGTCGACATTGCGCAGGCTGAAGGCTTTGGAGAACACGTCGTGCGAGACGGGCTCATTCACGTGGCGACAAGCCAAGCGCAGCACAGCCGACTTCGCGCTGACATCGGTAAACTGCCGAGCCACGGCTGGGTCGAAGGCGAGGATTTTCAGTACCTCACCCCGGCCGACCTTGACGAGCGGGTGCACGTCGCAGGTGCTGTCGGAGCGTACTGGAGTCCTCACTGCGCACGCATCAATCCGGCGGAGTTCACGTTCGGTCTTGCACGCGCTGTTGAGCGTCTCGGAGTCACGATCTACGAGGGCACGACGGTTACGGGCATCGAACCGCGCGTCGCCCACACGGAGCGTGGCCCTGTGCGGGCGCAGCACATCGTGCAGGCGCTCGAGGGGTACACCTTGACGCTCGCGGGCCAGCGCCGTCGCTTCCTGCCGATGAACAGCTCGATGGTCGTGACTGAGCAGCTCACCGATGAGCAGTTCGCCTCGGTCGGGTGGAACGGCGCCGAACTTATGGGTGACGTTGCGCACAACTTTGCGTATATTCAGCGCACTGCCGATAACCGAATTGCTCTTGGTGGTCGTGGTGTTCCGTATAACTTTGGATCGAGCTTCAACCGCGATGGGCGCACTGCAGACGTGGCAGTTGAGCAGCTCGGAGCTCGTCTTGTCGAACTCTTCCCGGGCCTTCGCGACGTGGAACTCGCCCACAGCTGGTCGGGCGTGCTCGGTGTTCCCCGCGACTGGTGTGCGGGCGTAAATTACGACGCCTCCACCGGACTCGCCGACGCTGGTGGCTATGTGGGTCACGGCGTGACGGGAACCAACCTCGCTGGTCGCACTCTACGAGACCTGATCCTCGGAGAATCGACCGAGATCACCCGTCTTCCTTGGGTCGGACGCACAGCACGCAACTGGGAATTCGAGCCTTTGAGGTGGATCGCCGCGACCGCGTTGTACGCTGCGTATCGCTTCGCCGACCGTGAGGAGTATCGCACGGGTCAGAGCAAGACGCACCTCTCAGCGCGCGTCGCAAACCTTATTAGCGGACGGTAGAGGCACGGTATCACTACCTGAGAATCAATCGATTCCAAACTGTGATCTCCTACGCAAAAACTCCCCAGAACTCGCGAGCCGCGAGATTCTGGGGAGTTTTTGCGTAGGACACCTGTGATGGTGCGGGACTCGTCGCAATTCATGTTACTCAGTGACAGATATGAGGCGATCGTGGTGTCTGAGTACAGTGGCGATGTGTTCGACTCGAACCTACGCTGATGAGTGGCTGAGCGCCTCTGTCAACAACCTGTTGTGGTGACACGACAGCCTGTCAAAGGAGACTGAAAATGAAACGCACCATTGTGAAGGTTGCCGCGATAGCTGGTATCAGCGCACTCGCACTGACCGCTTGCTCAGGAAGCAGCGAGCCATCTGAGCCGATTCCTCCGATCACCGATCCCGTTGCGGGAGAGGTGCCTGAGGGTGTGCTCGACGGCTACACGCTCACGTACGCGGGTGACGGTGGAACGACGCAAGACGCGCAGATGACCGCATTTTTCACCCCGTTCGCCGAGGCTTCGGGGGTGACGTTCAACCAGGATTCGCCGCAGACCCTCGCAAAGGTAGAGGCACAGGTGAACTCGGGGAACATCCAGTGGGACTTCATCTCATCGTTCCCAGATGCAATTGCACGTGAGTGTGGAACGCTGTTCGAGAAGCTCGACATGTCGAAGATCGACACCTCAAACGTTCCCGAGAACCTCCTCGGCGGCAGCGAGTGTGGCGTGCCTTCGATCATCTACGGCACCGTTCTTGCCTATGACACCGAGGCATACGCCGACCAAGCGCCGACAACCTGGGAAGACTTCTTCGACCTTGATACCTTCCCCGGCACTCGCGCGCTCTACTCCGGTGACGGCAAGATCGACGGTGCGACCGTGCAGGCTGCGGCCCTCGGCGCAGGCTGGGATCCCGCGAGTGAGCCGTTCTCGGTCGAGTGGGCTGAGAAGGGTCTCGACGCGATCGACTCGATCAAGAACGACCTCGTCTTCTACGGCACCGGCGCACAGGCGCAGCAGATGATTGAAGCTGGCGAAGCAAAGATGACGGGCGTTTGGAATGGTCGCGCGCTTGCCGCCGAGCGTAACGGCGCGAGTGCAGCCGTCGCGTGGGATCAGTGGGTGAAGATCACCGACTTCTTCGCAATCGTCAAGGGCACGCCGAATGCAGAGGCAGCGTACTATGCAATCAACTACGCATATGGTGCTGAGCAGCAGGCGCGCTGGGTCGAGGAGAGTGGTTACTCACCCGCAAACCAGAACGCCGAACCAGATGTCGATGAGCTCACCCAGAGCTACATTGTGACGACCCCTGAGCGTGCAGCGACGGGTACGGATCTCGACCTCGAGTTCTGGGCAGATATCGACACCGTTCAGCCGCTTCAGGATCGCTGGGCGGCACTGGTAGCAGGCGCCTAAGACGCGCAGGTGCGAGGGGTTCGATGAGTCGGGCCCCTCGCATTCCCATTTGAACGGTTTCGAGGCAGTATTGCTGATGTGATCGTTTCGCTGAAGAAATTGAGGAAACCATGTCAAGGGCTCCGGATACGTCACAATTCTCAGAATTGTCAACACAGGTGATTCGCGCAGGCAAGGACGCGGGTAAGAGTTCTCAGAAGACCAAAAGTCGGGGCGGGGGGCGTCAGCTCTTACTCGTCTTGCTTCCGGCACTTATCGTGCTGGCGATCTTCTACTTCTACCCGATGTTCACTGTGCTCATCGCCTCATTTACCGATCCGCAACCGGGTCTACAGAACTTTGAATGGTTCTTTGGGCAACCGGTCAACGTGGCGGTTCTCGGGCGCACCCTGAGCATCAGCTTTTGGGTGATGGTCGTCTGCGTCATTCTTGCGTTTCCATACGCGTTCTTCATGACCGTGGTGAAGCCGACCACACGGAACTTGCTCATGCTCATCGTGCTCATTCCGTTCTGGACAAGCATGGTCGTGCGTACGTTCGCCTGGGTCGTGCTGTTGCAGAACTCGGGACCGATCGGTCAGTTCGCCGCACTGTTCGGGATCGAAGAGCTCGGCCTCATTCGCACACCAACCGCAGTGATGATCGGTATGGCGCAGGTGCTCCTGCCGTTCGTTGTGCTCCCTATCTACGCGACCATGTCGAAGATTGACACGCGTTTGCTTACCGCCGCACGCAGTCTGGGCGCCAGGCCGTCAAAGGCATTTGTTTCGGTCTACCTTCCACTCGCGCTCCCGGGAGTCGCATCGGGTGCGTTGCTGTGTTTTGTCATGGCGATTGGTTTCTACATCACTCCCGCGATGCTCGGCAGTAGCCGCGACGCATTCCTTTCGACGCTCATTCAGGGACAAGTCCAGGGTCTCGCGCAGTGGGGACGTGGGGCGGTCATTGGCTTCGTCTTGCTCGTCGTCACCCTCGTCATTCTGGGCATCACCTCCTGGGTGGGCAGAAAGACCGGAAGCTCCGTACAAGACATGGTTGGAGGGAGCAAGGCATGAACGACATCAGGCCACTCACCAAGTTCATTCTCGGGATCGGCGCGGTAATAGTCGCGATTTGGCTGATCGCTCCCATGTTCATCGTGTTTCCGATTTCCTTCTCGTCAGACGCGAGCTTCCAATTCCCGCCACGCGAGTGGTCGACGCGCTGGTACGAGTCCTTCTTCAACAATCAGCAGTGGATGCGTGCACTCGGAAACTCAGCCGTTATCGCGCTTCTGAGCGCGATTGTGGCGACCGCGATCGGCACGCTGGCAGCTCTCGCAATCAACCGTTCGGAGAGCAAGTTCGCGCACTGGGCGCAGACTCTCATGCTCACCCCGATGATTGTTCCGCCGATCATTGCGGGTGCTGGCATTTACACCTTCTTCCTGAATTCGGGACTCGTTGGAACCCTGTTTGGATTTGTCATGGTGCACGTGTGTCTCGCGATTCCACTCGTGGTAATTGCGGTGAACGCGTCGCTTTCGGGATATGACCGGAGTCTCGAACTGGCGGCAGCGAGCCTCGGGGCCAACCGTGTGAAGACGTTCTTCCAGGTGACCGTGCCGCTCATCGCTCCGGGAGTTGCGGCGGGTGCTGTGTTCGCATTCGTCACGAGCTTCGATGAAGTGATCGTGTCGCAGTTCATGGTTTCTCCTGCGCTGCAGACGCTCCCCATGATGATGTACAACAGCGTGACGCGTACGACTGATCCGACGATTGCCGCTGCTGCAGCGCTGATCCTCGCAGCGGTCATCCTCGCGTTCTTCTTCTTCCAGTTCGTGGTCACACCGCTTGCGCGCCGCTCGCGCGAACGCGTCGGCGACTAACTGACCTCCGGACTAGATACACCTCAGACAGGACACATGATTATGACTGACGATATGATCCTCGACCTCCAAGGACTCTCGAAAGCTTACGGAGAGGCAGTCGCACTCGACCAGATCGATCTTGATATTCGGCGCGGCGAGTTCCTTACGTTTCTTGGGCCCTCTGGCTCAGGGAAGACGACTACTCTGAACCTCATCGCGGGCTTCATCGACCCGACGACCGGGAGCATGCTGCTGAACGGCAAGCCAATCGAGAAGCTGCGGGCGCACGAACGAAACTTCGGCGTGGTGTTCCAGCACTACGCACTCTTCCCGCATATGACCGTTGCCGACAACGTCGAGTACCCTCTGAAGCAACGCAAGGTTCCGAAGGCGAAGCGCAAGGAGCAGGTGAAACAGGCGCTCGAGATGGTGCGTCTCTCGCAATATGCGGATCGGTTCCCGAAGCAGCTTTCCGGCGGGCAGCAGCAGCGCGTTGCACTTGCTCGTGCAGTCGTCTATCGCCCGCCGATTCTGCTTATGGATGAGCCGCTCGGCGCGCTTGATAAGAAGCTACGCGAGTGGTTGCAACTTGAACTCCGCCGTATCCACCGCGAACTCGGTTCCACGTTTATTTACGTTACTCACGACCAGGAAGAAGCACTCGTGCTCTCTGACCGCATTGCGGTCTTCAACGAGGGGCGCATCGAGCAAATCGGTACTTCGCATGAGCTTTATGATCAGCCGAAGACGCTGTTTGTTGGCAAGTTCATCGGTGAATCCAGCGTGTTCAAGGGCACCCTGCACGATGGTGTGGTGAGCGCCCAGGGGTTGCGCCTGGCTGGTCGCGGAGACATTCCGAACGGACCCGCGGCTGTGCTCGTGCGTCCCGAGAAGCTTGAGGTTTCCGAGCCCAGTGGGTCACAGCTTTCGGAATCCGTCGCGAACCGTGTGCCCGGTGCAATTGATGACATTGTCTACCTGGGCTCCAGCGTCAAGTACAACGTCACGACCGAGATCGGAGACGCTGTTGTACGCGTGCCGGTCGAGCGTGCTGTTGACGCGAAGATTGGCGACTCCGTGCTCGTTGGTTGGGCAACAGAGAATGCGGTCTTGCTCGTAGACGACGAGAAGTAGCGGTTCGCTCGTCGGTAATCAATGCGGCCGTCGGGAGTGGCAACACTCGGGGCGGCCGCATTGTGCTCGTGTAAAATTCCTGAGAGTTGAGTGAACTCGACTCAACTTTCAATGAATCAACTTGACGTGATTCGGAGATCAACTAAACTTGAGTGCATGAGGCTCAACTTGCGTTGCGGCGTAGGTGAGCTACTTCGATCCACCGAGTGGCAAATGCCACCGGAACGAACCAAAACCAAGGAGATCACATATGTCACGTGCAGTAGGAATTGACCTCGGCACTACCAACTCTGTTGTCGCTGTGCTCGAGGGCGGCGAACCAACCGTTATCGCGAACGCCGAGGGATTCCGCACGACTCCTTCGATCGTTGCGTTCACGAAAGACGGCGAGGTGCTTGTCGGCGAGACCGCTAAGCGTCAGGCGGTCACCAACGTCGATCGCACGATCGCATCGGTCAAGCGCCACATGGGCACCGACTGGAAGAGCGACGAGATCGACGGCAAGAAGTACACCGCGCAGGAGATCAGCGCGCGCACGCTCAT
>JBEBUJ010000074.1:0-9554 GCA_040393365.1 Leucobacter denitrificans | reverse complement strand
GCTCAGACGATGGATGGCATCGATGTCGGCAGCGCGACCGTAAGCACTGAGGTGAACACGGGCCGAGTGCTGGTCATGGCGCAGAACAGGCCGTTCAGCACCGATGAGTCGCTCCAGTCGAAGGGCTACACCGCGATTAACTACGGCACCGATTTCGAAGACGGCGGCTCAAGCGGCTTCCAGGTTGGCTCGACGTTCAAGCCGGTGACGCTTGCTGAGTGGATCCGCACCGGTCACTCGGTTCGCGACATCGTGAACGTGAGTGGCCGAACCGTGCAGCTGCAGAGTTTTAAGGCGAGCTGTATGGCTGGCGGCGTATACGGTTACGGCGATTGGAAGTTCGGCAACGATAACCTCGGCGTGCAGGGAAACCAGACGGTCATGACGACGATCGCGCAGTCGCTCAACGGCGGCGTCATCTCGATGCAGCAGAAGATGGATCTCTGCGGCACCTTCGACATGGCCGAGAAGATGGGCATGCACCGGGCTAGCAAGGCTACGAACCCAGACATGCCAAATAACGATACCTACAACCTCACCAGAACTCCCTCGAACACCTTCGGTGGCGTTGACGAGATGTCGCCACTCACCATGTCGACCGCATACGCCTCGTTCGCGGGCGGTGGGACCACCTGCACCCCGGTTGCGATTGACTCGATTACGGGGCCGGATGGTGAGCCTGTGCCGTTCCAGAAGAGTACCTGTTCAGAGGCGATGTCGTCTGACGTTGCTGCTGGCGTGGCCTACGTGCTGCAGAACGCGATCTCGAATGGCCTTGCGCGCCACGCCGCGTCGGCATTCGGTATCCCCCACCTTGCGAAGACCGGTACGACCGATGACTACATCGACAACTGGACCATTGGTGCGTCAAGCAAGGTGTCGACGGCAACCTGGGTCGGCAATGCATCTGCATTCTGCTACAGCGAGAACAACTGTGCTCGCGTCGATACTCGAAACTTCGGCGGCTACCAGGGCCTCACGGCAGCAGATACCCGCATCTGGCCAGAGGTTATGTACGTCGCAGACCAAAAGTACGGCGGCGAAGGCTTCGGCGATCCGGCGGCAGCCGCTCTTAAGCAGACCCTTGTGAAGGTTCCCGATTTCGCGGGTCAGGCGTTCGAAGACGCAAAGAGCGCTCTCGAGACCGCAGGATTCTCAGTTCGCGACGGCGGCGAAGTTGATTCATCACAGCCGAAGGGTATGGTGGCGCGCACCGACCCGAAGGCGGGAGAAGAGATTCCGCTCGGTTCAGAGGTCACGGTGTACCGAAGCCTCGGAAACTCCGGGAAGGTGCCAGACGGCCTGACCGGCATGACTGGTCGAGACGCTGAGTCAGCACTGCGAGCCGCGAACTTCACCTCGGTGAACCTCGTGTGTGAGGGCGGCGACGGTTCGCCGAATCCCAACCGAGACGTAGTGAAATCGGTCTCGCCGGGAAGTGGAACCGAGACGCGTTTCAATTCGGCAGTTACCCTTAGCGTCACCTGCGGTGACGACGAATAGCCGAACGCATCTATGGGAGTGACTGTACGGCCAGGCACAGCCGCGGTAGTGGGTACCGCGGCTGGTGTCTTGGTGTGGTCCACGCTCATCGAGCGACGTCTCTTCACTATCCGTCGCAACACGGTACCGGTGCTTCCCGCTGGCGCCGCGCCGCTCAGGGTGCTGCAGCTCTCTGATCTGCACCTCGCCCCGTGGCAGGTCGGAAAGATGAACTGGGTGCGGTCGCTCCGCAGCTTGAACCCAGACCTTCTCGTGCTCACCGGTGACCTCATGGGGCACATTCAGGCGAGGCCAGCCCTGCTCCACATGCTCGATGTATTTTCAGACCTGCCTGCCGTCTTCGTTCACGGATCAAACGATTACTATGGCCCTCGGTTCAAAAATCCCCTGCGCTACCTTGCAGAACCCAGCAGATTGCGCACACGCGAGCAAGACATCGATAACGCTGCGCTCACCCGCGGCTTGGAAGACCTCGGATTCATCAACCTGAACAATGCCGCCACGACGCTTGAAGTACGCGGCACCGAACTTGAGTTGTTTGGCCTCGGCGATCCACATATCAGGCTCGACGACGAAACGAAGATGCGCGAGGCACGCGAATCGCTCGGCGCGAGCGACGCAGCTGTGCGGATCGGAGTGGTGCACGCCCCCTACCAGGCAGCACTGAACTCGCTGCTCGAAGCCGACGCTTCGCTACTGCTCGCGGGCCACACACACGGCGGCCAGGTTCGTATTCCAGGCGTTGGCTCGCTCACCGCCAACTGCGATTTGCCAAACCGACAATCGCGAGGCTTGAGCGTCTGGTACAACGCGCACACAGCGGCGTACCTGAACGTGAGCGCCGGCCTCGGTAACTCGATCTACGCACCAGTGCGATTCGCCTGCAAACCCGAGGCCAGCCTCATCACGCTTACCGCTCCAGAGATACCTCGCGCGTCGTAAGCTTCGCGAATACTGCCGCAAGCCGCTCGCTCGCTTCGAGGGTTACCTCGTACGAGTTGAACGCGCTCAGCCTGAAATACCCCGCTCCTGCTGGTCCGAAACCCTCACCCGGAGTGCCGACAACCTGTGCCTCTTCAAGCAGCACGTCGAAGAATTCCCAGGAGCTCAGGCCACCCGGGCAGCGGAACCAGATGTATGGTGAGTGGTCGCCACCGACCGCATCGATCCCCGCGTTCTGCACGGCCTCTTTGAGGAGCTTCGCGTTGCGACGGTAGTAAGTGATGTCTTGCTCGATCTGCTCGCGCCCCTCGGGGCTGTACACTGCCTCGGCGGCGCGCTGCACGATGTAAGGGGTGCCGTTGTACTTCGTCGCCTGACGGCGCGCCCAGCCGTCATGCAACGAGACCCCGTCAATGACGAGTTTCTTCGGCACGACGCTCCACGAGCACCGCAGTCCGGTGAAGCCGGCCGTCTTCGAGAACGAGCCGAACTCGATCGCGACCTCGTCGGCTCCTTCGATCTCATAGATCGAGCGGGGAATCTCGTCGCCCTGAATGAATGCCCGGTATGCGACGTCGTACAGGATCACGGCGCCGTGCGACTTTGCGTATGCTACCCAGGCCTCGAGCTCTTCGCGCGTGAGCACCGCACCCATCGGATTGTTCGGCGAGCACAGGTAGATGATCTCTACGGGCTGCTTCGGCAGGGGCGCCTGAAAACCGTTCTCCACGGTGCAGTCGAGGTAGGTAAGGCCGTTCCATCGGTCGTTCTCGAACGTGCCGATACGACCGGCAAGAGCATTCGCGTCGACGTAAATGGGGTACACGGGGTCGGTCACCGCAACGGTTGCCTGCTCGGTGAACAACTCTTGCGCGTTTGCCATGTCGGTCTTCGCGCCGTCTCCGATGAAGACCTCACTCGCGTCGACATCGACCCCGATTGACGCGTACTCTCCCTGCGCAATCGCTTCGCGCAGAAAGTCGTAGCCAAACTCGTTGCCGTATCCGCGGAAGGTCTCGGCGTGCGCTTGCTCTTCGACGGCCTTGTGGAGTGCCTCGATAATCGCTGGTGCGAGCGGGCGCGTCACGTCTCCAACCCCGAGCTTCAAGACCTTTGATCCTTCATGCTCTGCTTCGTATCGTCGTACTCGGTCGTTGACCTCGCCGAACAGGTATGCCGAGGGAATCCCCCGGAAGTTTGCGTTGATTGGCATCTGGGGGTTCCTACCTTTATGTTGCTGGGTCAGCCTGCGATTTTGCGGGCTACGGTTTCTGCGAGTTGTACGGTGTTGAGGGCTGCGCCCTTGCGCAGGTTGTCGTTCGACACGAAGAACACGAGGCCACGGCCTGCGGGTGCAGACTGGTCCTCGCGGATCCGCCCAACGAATGAGGCATCTCGGCCCGCGGCCTCGAGCGGCGTCGGCACGTCGCTGAGTTCAACGCCCGGCGCCGCGGCGAGCACCTCGCGGGCGCGGTCTGCCGAGATCTCGTTCGCGAATTCTGCGTGGATCGCGAGCGAGTGACCGGTGAAGACTGGCACGCGCACGCAAGTGCCTGCGACGAGCAGATCTGGAAGTTCGAGAATCTTGCGGCTCTCGTTGCGAAGCTTCTTCTCCTCGTCAGTCTCGCCTTCGCCGTCGTCGACGATCGAGCCTGCGAGCGGCAGCACATCGAACGCGATGGGTTTGACGTACACCTCAGGGTCGACGAAGTCGACGGCTTCTCCGTCGTGCACGAGATCCTCGATCTTGCCCGTCGATACCGCTGCGGTGACCTGGTCTGCGAGTTCGCGCACCCCTGCGAGTCCCGAGCCTGAGACCGCCTGGAATGTGGTGACGGTCATGCGTTCGAGACCTGCAGCAGCGTCGAGCGCCTTCATCACAGGCATCGCGGCCATGGTCGTGCAGTTCGGATTCGCGACAATGCCGCTACCGTTCGCTACGACGCCGTCGAGTGCGTGCGGGTTCACCTCGCTCACCACAAGGGGAATCTCAGGGTCGAGACGCCACGCGCTCGAGTTGTCAATGACGATGGCCCCGGCCGCAGCAAAATCTGGCGCGTACCGCTTCGATGCGGCGCCTCCAGCCGAGAACAGTGCGATGTCGATGCCGCTCTTGTCTGCGGTCGCGACGTCTTCGACGACGACATCTTCGCCGCGGAACGGCAGCGTCGTGCCCGCAGAACGCGCACTCGAGAAGAAACGAACCTTGGAAATCGGGAAGTCGCGTTCGTCGAGGAGACGTCGCATCACTTTGCCGACCTGACCGGTCGCGCCAACGACCGCGACCGAGAGGCCCTGCAATTCAGCCATGTGTGTGGATCCTGTTCTGTGAAATCTAGTTGCGGTGCGAGTGGGTTAGCGGCCGGTGCCCGCGTACACCGTCGCCTCAGCATCTGAGTCGAGACCGAATGCGGTGTGCAGCACACGCACGGCTTTCTGCATGAGGTCGGCCCGGGTGACCACTGAAATGCGGATCTCCGAGGTAGAGATCATCTCGATGTTGATTCCCGCCTCGTAGAGTGCGCGGAAGAGCTGTGCCGATACTCCACTCGATGTGCGCATGCCGGCGCCCACCACCGCAATCTTTGCAATCTGGTCATCGTAGAGCAGTGTCTCGTACCCGAGGGCCTCACGCTCTGTTTCAAGAGCTTCGGTGACCTTCGGGCCCTCTGCCATGGGAACGGTGAAGGAAATATCGGTGCGATTCGTGTCAGCAGCAGAAATGTTCTGCACGATGATGTCGATATTCGCGTCTGTCTTGGCGACAACCTCGAAAATGCGGGCAGCGACCCCCGGCACATCGGGGACTCCGCCGACGGTGATCTTTGCCTCGCTCGCTTCAGCGGCGATGCCGGTGATGACCGACTCTTCCATCTGGTCTCCCTTCGGGTGCCCCTTGGACGGGGTGTAAACGATGGTGCCTTCTTCTCCTGAGAACGAAGAGCGCACATGAATCTCAACGCCGTGGCGTCTCGCGTATTCGACCGCACGCAGGTGGAGTACCTTGGCGCCTGATGCCGCGAGTTCGAGCATTTCCTCAGATGAGATTGCGTCGATCTTGCGTGCGTGCGGTGCCATGCGGGGGTCGGTAGTGAAAATACCGTCGACGTCGGTGTAGATCTCGCACACGTCAGCATTGAGCGCTGCGGCGAGGGCAACTGCCGTCGTGTCCGATCCACCGCGACCGAGCGTCGTAATGTCTTTGGAGTCCGGGCTCACTCCCTGGAAGCCCGCGACGATTGCCACGGCGCCTCCGTCGAGTGCGTCACGAACACGGCCCGGAGTGACGTCGACAATCTTTGCTGCGCCGTGATCGCCGGTCGTGATCATGCCTGCCTGGCTGCCCGTGAACGAGAGCGCGTCGACGCCCATGCCTTTGATGGTCATCGCGAGGAGCGCCATAGAGATTCGCTCGCCTGCGGTGAGTAGCATATCGAGCTCGCGAGGAGCCGCGATAGGCGTGCACTCGTCTGCGAGATCGAGCAGTTCATCGGTGGTGTCGCCCATCGCGCTCACGACTACGACGACCTCATTGCCCGCGCGACGGGTTTCGACGATGCGCTTCGCGACTCGCTTGATGCTTGTTGCATCGGCAACCGACGAACCCCCGAATTTTTGCACGATCAATGCCACGTGGGTCCTCCTAGTTTTGAGCCAAGGTCTATTCTAACCCGTGCCGCATACCAGAAGCCTGCGGGGGTGGATCGTGAGGTGGTTCCTGCGCCGAGTCGACTTTGCCGGGTGGGTCGCCCGCTCCTCCTCAGTCGACGATGCGTCGACCCTCGAAGGCGCGCCCGAGTGTGACCTCATCCGCGAATTCGAGATCGCCGCCCACTGGCAACCCCGACGCGAGACGCGATACCGGCACCTCGATGCTCGTGAGCAGCCGTGAGAGGTACGCCGCTGTCGCCTCGCCCTCGAGGTTCGGGTCGGTTGCGATGATGACCTCTTGCACCTGCACGCCACCCTCGTCAGTTGCGGCGCTGAGTCTGCGCATGAGCGACGGAATACTCAAGTCGTCTGGGCCAACGCCATCAATCGGGCTGATTGCCCCGCCGAGCACATGATAGAGACCACGAAACTGCCGCGTTCGTTCTATCGCAACGACATCCTTTGGTTCTTCGACCACGCAGATGATGGTCTGGTCTCGACGCGCGTCGCTGCAGATGCTGCATCGCACCTGCTCAGTGATGTTGCCGCACACCTCGCAGAAGCGCACCTTGTCTCGAACTTCGCTGAGGAGTGAGGCGAGTCTCGACACGTCGAAGTTTTGAGTCTGCAGAATGTGAAACGCAATGCGCTGCGCAGATTTGGGGCCGATGCCGGGAAGCCTGCCGAACTCGTCGATCAGGTCTTGAACGATGCCGTCGTACACGGCTACCTCCTGTGCTCAGGTATCGGGTGTTCTTCGAGAAATACTGCGCCGAGCACTTCGCGCACAACCGACTCACCGTATCTCGTGAACTTGGGGGCGGCTTTGGTCGGCGCCTTCGAGGTCTCACTGGATTCAGTCTCCGGCGCCGCTTGCCTCTCGGGCGCGGCCTGTGCTGGCGCTACCGGTGTTGCACGTGCTGGGGTTGACTGAGGTGCTGCTTGGGGCTGTGGTGCGGCCTGCGCCGCAGGTGCGCGATCCGGCTCGGGTACCGAGTCTGCCACTGGCACGTCTCGCGCGGCCCCTGCGTACGGGTCGTCGTATGGATCGTCGCCCGCATCGAGCGGCTCAGGTTCAAACGGCGGCTCAGGCGTAGCGTCGAACTGGTCCGGCGTTTGCCGTGTCTCGCTCGATGGTTGCTGCTCAGGTTGCTGCGGTTCAGCGGGTTGCTGCGGTTCAGCGGGTTGCTGCTCAGCAGATTGTTGCTGCTCGGCCGACTTCTGTGACTCGGCAGGCTTCTGCGGCTCGGCAGGCGGTATCGGGTCAGCCCAGCCGGGGGCCGCGAGCTTCGGGCCGAGCGCGCTCAGGCGCGCGGCTGCTCGCGCCATAGGATCGTCGGAATGTGCCGAGTCGCTCCCTCGGTGAGGCTCCTCGGATACGGGTGCCGACCGTTCGCTCTGCTGTTCGCGCGACTCGCGCTGGGGTGCGACTTGTCGAGGCTTGTACTGCACACGGAGACCGGTAGCCCCGAGAATCACTTCGCGGAGGGGGCCTGCACCCGTCGATTTGAAGGCCGCAAGATCTGAGTTGTTCGCAATTCCGACGATCAACAGCTCGCCCTCAAGTGCGAGCGGTTCGATAACGCGCACAGCATTCCAAGCATCGCGGTCGGTCTCGAGCAGCTCTTCGAGCAAGTCTGACCACATGTCACGGAGGTCTTCAAAGCCCGGAAGGCCGCCTGGCTCGGCTGGCTGCTCGGCCGCAGCGGAAGGGGCAGGTGTCGCCGGTGCAGATGCGGCTTGTGTTGGATCTGATTCTGCGTACGGTGCTGTCGCAGAAGGCGTCGCAGCTGATGATGGTGCGGGTGCGGGTGAGCCCGTACCTCCTGATGATTGAGGCGGCCGAGTAGGAGCAGGCTTCGTCGGTTCCGCGCCGATACTCTCTATCTGCGATGTGCTCAGCACATCTGAGATTGGCCGACCGAATCCCGCAGCACCCTCGTTTGGATGTGGTGTCTGGTTTTGACGTGGTGCCTCATTCGGACGTGTCGTCTCGTCCGCAGGCGGTGTCTGCGCAGTCGCCGGGGTTGGTACAGCAGCCGGGGTTGGTGCAGCACCCGCATCATCGTTGCGAAGGAACTCGCGGATCGACGCTGCAGTCTGCGCAACCTCGGTTACCTTCGTCGGCGTAGGCGTAGTTGGTACAGGCGCGGGCACAGATGCGGAGGGCGCAGATGCGGAGGGCGCAGATGCGGAGGGCGCAGATGTGGAAGGCACCGACGCCGAGGGCGCAGGTTCGGTCGGCGCAGGAGCAGTCTGAGCCCGGGCTTGTGCGGCAGCTGGAGTGGCATTGGCAGCTTGCTGCGAAGCCGGAGCTACGACCACCGGCTCACCACCGCCCAGGCTCACGAGTGCACGCGCGATCATGAGTTCGAGATGCAGTCTGGGCGGGGTCGCACCGGTCATCTGGTCAAGCGTCCCAGCAACGGTGTCTGCGGTACTCGAGAGCTCCTGAGCCCCAAACGTGCGCGCCTGTTCGAACATGCGAGTGAGTTGATCCTGCGGCACACCGCGCAGCACGGCCGCGGCACCATCGACCGTTGTCGCGTGCACAATGATGAGGTCACGCAGTCGCTCGAGCAAGTCTTCAACAAAGCGCCTGGGGTCTTGACCGGTCTGAATCACACGATCGGTCGCCGCGAACGCGGCCGCCGAATCTCGCGACCCAAGTGCGGCAATGACATCGTCGAGTAGCTCGCCATGCGTGTACCCGAGCAGCCCCGCCGCTCGCTCGGCGGTGACCCGGTTCCCCTCCGAACCCGCGATGAGCTGGTCGAGAATCGAAAGCGTGTCTCGCACAGAGCCACCGCCCGAGCGCACCACAAGCGAGAGCACACCGGGTTCAACTTCAATGCCCTCACTGTCGCACAGCTGCTGCACGTATTGAATGAGCGTCGCGGGAGGAATCAGCCGGAATGGGTAATGGTGGGTACGCGAGCGAATCGTTCCGATAACCTTCTCGGGCTCGGTCGTCGCGAAAATGAACTTTACGTGTGGCGGTGGCTCTTCGACGATTTTGAGAAGCGCGTTGAACCCGCCCGCGGTGACCATGTGGGCCTCGTCAATGATGAAGATCTTGTAGCGGTCGCGTGCCGGCGCGAATACCGCCCGCTCACGCAGGTCTCGAGCGTCATCAACGCCGCCGTGGCTGGCTGCGTCAATCTCGACAACGTCGAGCGATCCACCGCCCGCGCGGCTCAACTCGACGCAGCTCGGGCAGGTGCCGCACGGGGTATCTGTGGGCCCCTCTGCGCAGTTGAGGCAGCGGGCCAGAATGCGTGCGCTCGTTGTCTTGCCGCAGCCGCGGGGGCCGCTAAACAGGTAGGCGTGACCGACACGGCCGGTGCGCAGCGCGGTCATGAGTGGATCGGTCACCTGGGACTGCCCGATCATCTCTGAGAACGACTCGGGCCGATACCGTCTATACAGCGCTGCTACCACGAAGACCATGCTACCTG
>JBEBUJ010000073.1:0-9678 GCA_040393365.1 Leucobacter denitrificans | reverse complement strand
CGAAGGATAGTCATGAAGACCGAAATTCACCCCGAGTACAACGCCATCGTGTTCCGCGACCTTGCGTCGGGGGAGAGCTTCCTCACGCGTTCAACGCTCACCAGCGATAAGACGATCGAACTTGACGGTGTAACGTACCCTGTCATCGACGTAGAGATCTCGAGCGCATCGCACCCGTTCTACACCGGCAAGCAGCGCATCATGGACTCGGCCGGTCGTGTTGAGAAGTTCAACCAGCGCTTCAAGGGCTTCGGCGCGTAACGTATTACACACTGGCATCGCCAGTCGTTGCCTGTCACTGAAGGGGCAAGAGATCTCTTGGAGTCTCTTGCCCCTTCAGTGTCTTCGTTTGGTCACACGTGCACCGGCCACGACCCGACTGCGATAAAGTTCGGATCCCGAACCTTACGCATGTAAGCCTGAAAGTTCTCCGCCTGAGCCAGCGCCCACTCCACCTGCAGATGATGCAACTGCTCGAGATCGCCAGGTAGCGACGCCCCGTGTCGTGCAGCAATCCGCTGCAAGACACGTCCGGAGGCGATTGCATCTTCTCCGGCGTCGTGGGCATTGCCAAGTTCAACTCCGTAGTGTTCTGCAGTCGCTACGAGCGTGCGCTTACCCTTTCGAAATCGATCCACCTGCTTATCGATGATGAGTGGATCAAGAACCGGCAACGGCTCAGAAGAGGCGATGTTGTACCGGCGTTGTTCGTGACGGAGCAACGTCAAATCATACGGTGCGTTATACGCAACGAGTGGCAGGCCTCGCTCAAATACTTCTGCGATTCGTTCGGTGATCTGCTTCACTCCAACCATCGCCTCAATGCCGCTCGCCCGCGCGATATCTGTTGAAATGCCATGCACTCGCACCGCAGCGTCTGGTATCTCGACGCCCGGGTCGATGAGCCAGTCATAGCGCTCAACCACCTCGCCCGCCTCACCGATGACGGCGAGCGTCGCACTCACGACGCGAGAAGTGCTCGTGTCGATACCTGTCGTCTCAGTATCGAATACTGCAAGCCGTGAGGCCCAGAGGGGGAGTACTTCGTTCACGTCGGTCCTTTCACTCAGTACGATGGTATCGAGCACGGAGGACATTCAGCAGGCTCAGGTTCTCCGGGCGTTCATGTGCAGGGGAGTACCAGCGGTGAACGGTAGCATTTTCTTGTGCCAGTGAACGAACCCCAGCTAGTCCGCGTGCTCGGCGCCGACACACGAAGTTGGACGTACGGTAACCCCGAGGGTGAACCAATTGTGTTTGTACACGGCTTCCGTGGCGACCATCACGGGCTTGAAGGCATCGCACAGGCGCTGTCCGAGGCCATGCCAGACCTCAGGATTCTTATTCCAGACCTTCCGGGGTTCGGAGACTCACCGGCGATTCCATCTCGAACGCATGATCTCTCACTTTTTGGCGACTGGTTACGCGAGTACGTACAGAAGGTCGCTCCAGGCGCAACGACCCTCCTCGGTCACTCCTTCGGCTCGCTCGTAGTCGCACGCGCGCTCAAGGCAGGGTTGCGAGCCGCACGCACAGTACTTATTAATCCGATCTCTTCTCCGGCGCTCAAAGGCCCGCAAGCCGCCCTCACTCAGGCCGCAATTCTGTATTACCGCACGGCCGATACGCTTCCCGAACCTGCGGCTCGCGCATTGCTCGGAAACAAAGTCATTGTTCGCGGTATGAGCGAAGTCATGGCAAAAACGAGCGATCGCAAGTTGCGACGGTGGATCCACGACCAACACGATCAGTATTTTTCGCGATTCGCCGATTCATCGACCCTGCTGGAAGCATTCCGCGCCTCGGTGTCGCACACCGTCCCAGAGTTTGCTGACGCGCTCACGATGCCCGTTCTGCTCATCGCGGGGGAGAAGGACGACATCACGCCTCTCGCACGCCAACTTGACCTGCAGCGCATGCTGCCAAACGCTCAACTCCAGATTTTTCCCGATACCGGCCACCTTGTACACTATGAGGCCGTGCCAGAAGCGATTTCAGAAATCAGCGCCTTTCTACGCCGCACGAAGGGGCAGTCTGCGTGATTATCCGCCGCATCGACGACATCACGGCCCCCGAACTCGCCGATTACACTCAACTCACCGACGTCGCGCTCAGACGCGTTCGTGAGCCCGCCGAGGGGCTCTATCTCGCGGAGTCACCCAAAGTCATCGAGCGAGCGCTACAAGCTGGACATCGACCGAGGTCACTCCTCATGCTTGAAGCGTGGATCTCGAGGCTCGCACCAGTCCTTGAGGCGTATCCCGACGTACCAGCGTTCGTGGGGGAGAGCGCGCAACTTGAGCAGCTCACCGGGTTCCACATGCACAGGGGAGCCCTGGCCTCGATGCACCGGCCACGGGACCTCGATCCGCTCACTATTCTCGCGAGCGCACGTCGTGTCGTCGTTCTCGAAGACCTTGCAGACCACACGAACGTCGGAGCAGTTTTTCGTACCATTGCTGCACTTGGGGCCGATGCAGTGTTGCTAAGTCCAGGCTGCGCTGATCCACTGTACCGGCGCTCGGTACGAGTGAGCATGGGGGCAGTCTTACAGGTGCCGTGGGCGCGACTACCTGATTGGCGAATGGCTGGCCCAATGATTCGCGATGCTGGTTTTGAGCTCGCAGCATTCGCGCTTCGCGATGATGCAGAGGATCTCGCAGACTTCGTGCGCGACGTTCCCGAGAAGCTTGCTCTCATGTTCGGATCAGAGGGCCCTGGGCTCTCACGCCGCGCGCTTGCCTCGGCGACGCGAGCGGTCACTATTCCGATGGAGCACGGAGTCGACTCGCTCAATGTCTCAACCGCCGCAGCACTCGCACTCTGGGCTGTTCGCACCGCTGATGGTGCACAGAATCGTACGAGGTGAGCGACATGACACTGCACCGCCGCCTGCGTGTCCTTTGGATCTTAGGGTTCTGGGCAGTCATTGGTGTCGGCGCCTATGTGCTCGGCGTGCTGAGCACGACGGGGCAGTGGGTTGAAGAGAGCGCGCTGTCCGCCTCAAGGTATAACACCGATCCGCCAGCGCCGCTCAGCCTGGTGTCGACTCCTGCAATAGCGATTTGTTTGCTCGTGCTCGGGCTTGTCGCCCTGTGGATCCACGGTATCGCCCGCGCCCTCGTTGTGACGTTGGTGCCTGTTGTCGCAATCGTCGCATCACAGCTCCTGAAATCAGAGGTGCTCGGGCGCCCCGAACTCCTCAGTCTCACCGCAGAGAACTCGTTTCCGAGCGGCCACATGACCGTCTTCACCGCGTTGGTTGCGGCTACAATTTTTGCCGTCACACGGCACCTTCAGGCGATTGTCGCATTGGGCGGCGCGGTATTACTCGGGGTGGTGAGTTGGCAACTGCTCACGTACGGATGGCATCGACCGAGCGATGTGCTTGGGGCACTGGCTATCGGAGTTGTCAGCTTTGCTATCGTGACCGCAGTGTTACCGTTGCGGCCGGCTCGTGGGGTGTGGCTTGTGCGCACTGTTTCCATCGGCCTCGCGATGATCGGGTGGATCATTGTGGGCGCCGCGCTCGTCTTGCTTTTTCTCGCCTGGCGACAGGAAAGCGCTGACCTCATGCTGAACGCGGCACAGTTCGGCTCAATTGCACTCTGTGCACTCGCAGCTCATTCTCTGTTGCGACTTGCCGTTCTGGCGCGTTCCGCGCGTACGTAAAGGAGCGCGAGCGCGAGTCGGGCACAAGGCACCCTCAAAACCAGCAATGAGCTTGGTTCCAGCGAATTACACCTTTCGCTGATAATGTATATTATGTCAGCTTGATTCTCTGCCACCCCCGGAAGACCTTGTTGCAACACGCATCTCGCACTCCCCTAGAGCTCCGCTCACGCCAGGAGCACAGGCCCTAGGAGCACAGGTCCCACCGCATAATCTGCAGCAGAGAGAACCGCGCGCTTGTTTGTGAACCGCGCAGCTTTGTGAGAACCGCCCAGCTAATACTTGACACACACTATTGTGTTATACAGAATAGTGACATCTAGTCTTTTGCGCACGCGGGGTGCGCGCTCATCTGAGGAACTATTACATGACTGTGTGGCGACGCTGGATCTTCCCTATTCTTCTAGTTATCGTATTTGGTTTGATCGCGGCTTCCTTGACGAAGCTTGCCTTCTTCAGCACCGCGGCCGAGGCCGCGCTCGAACCTGGCGGTGCGGTCACCGATCCTGTCGTCATGGTCGAAACGGGCTCGATCGTCAACGAACTGAGCCTGCAGGGAACGGTGGCACGTGATGCCGACGTATCGATTCGCGCAAATGCGTCCGGAACCATCACCAAGGTCAGCGTTTCGAGCGGCTCATCCGTGAGCAAGGGCGACGTCATCCTCACGGTCAAGCAGGAGTATCCCGCGCAGTGGATCGACCTCGTTGCACCCGAGGCCGGCAAGATCGGCGAACTCGACGCGGTCGTCGGGCAAGACGTCTCAACGGGCACCGAAGTGACGAAACTCACCCCGAACCGCTTCCACGTGCTTGCAACAGTTGAACCCGTGCAGCTGTACCGCCTGCTCGACGCACCGAGCGAGGCGCAGCTCACCATCACAGGTGGCCCCGCGCCGTTCACGTGCACAGGCCTCACGACACAGGTCGCAGAAGACGGTACGACGAGTGTGCGCTGCAGTATCCCGACCGACCAGGTTGTCTTTCCCGGCCTTCCCGCCAAACTCGACATTTCGGTCGGCACCGCAGAAGACGTTCTCGCTATACCGGCAACCGCGGTGAAGGGCGGGACTGGTAGCGGAATTGTCTGGCTCGTCGGGGCAGACGGATCCCCCACCGAAGCAACCGTCACCCTCGGTGTGAGTGACGGGACTACCGTGGAAGTGATTGAGGGACTCTCAGAGGGAGATCAGATTCGTCAGTTCGTTCCGGGTGAGGCCGCGCCCGTTGAGGAGTACTGCTACGAAATTGCTCCGGGCGAGGAGTACTGCGAGACAGGCGTGAGCTGGTGAGCCTCATCGAGGTGCTCGACGTCGCGAAACACGTTGAGCTTCCCGACGCGTCACGACTTGAGATCCTGAGCGACGTGAACATGACCGTCGAATCTGGTGAACACGTCGCAGTGGTGGGCCGCAGCGGATCAGGCAAGACCACGCTGCTCAACATTCTCGGACTGCTCGATACCCCATCCTCGGGGCAGGTTCTCTTTGCAGGCAGGGATGTCGGAAAGCTGCGCAAGGGTGCGCTCGATCGAGCACGCGGCAATGGTATCGGCTATGTGTTTCAGCAATTCAACCTGCTCACCGGTCTCACCGCGCTCGAGAATGTGATGATGCCATTGAGCTATGCAAGCGGTCGCGTGTTCTGGCGCAGACGCCAGGTCGCGACAGAGATGTTAGATCGAGTCGGGCTCTCACATCGACTCGACTCTTACCCTGAGCGCCTTTCAGGAGGCGAACAGCAACGCGTCGCGATCGCACGGGCGCTCGTGCGCAGGCCCATGATGATCCTCGCCGATGAGCCAACTGGTGCACTCGACATCGAGACCGGCACGACCGTCATGGCGCTCCTCGAAGAGGTTGCTACCGAGAATGGGGCGGCGCTCATCACCATCACCCATGACCCGAACGTGGCAGCACTCGCGGCACGCAGCATGCGCCTTGATCAGGGGGTCCTCTCCCCTGTCGAATTTGCATCAATGCCAGCATCGCTATCGCTATCGGCACCGCTGCCTGCAGGAGTCGGACATGACTGAACCTCAACAGCGCCACACCTCTGTCGGCAATGGCTCCGGCGACGGCAGATGGTCTCGCATACTCTCGGGAATCGTCGGCACGCTTGGTGAAGCATGGACCGAGCTGCGTACCCACAAACTCCGCGTGATCTTAAGCCTCATCGGCATCGCTGTCGCGGTCGCCGCGCTCACAGCGGTTGTTGCACTCGGTGAATTACAGAAACAGTCTTCGCTTGAAAACGCCGAACGGTGGGGTGGCCGCATTGCCACCATTCGAGTCGACGCGATGAGCCAGAGCGGCGAGCCAATCGATTGGGCGGCCATCGATGCAAATTTCGTTCAAGTAAACGAGCGCTACGACTTCGGGCACAGTTCTCGTCTGCTCGAAGGACAAGTGACGCTCCCAGTTCAATTGCCTGCCGGGGTAACCCAGGTCTACTCACGGCAGTTCGATCCCGCCTATCCGGTGATGCACCGACTCAAGGTTCAGGAGGGGCGCTGGTTCAACTCCTCCGACCGAGAACTGTTCGCACCTCCAGTTGTCGTGTCTGGAGCTCTCTGGGAGTCACTCGGAAGCCCGCCGCTCGCGACGCACCCAACAATCACGATGACCGGCAACCTCGCTGGCGAGTATCCGATCGTTGGTGTCACACCAAAGGATGGCGACTGGGATGTCGAGCAGCGCGTCGATATGCTCTATGACAGCTATCTCGACCGGGCCGGAAGTCTCCCCCGGGAGGCTTCGGTGGCACGAGAGATCTGGGTGAACGAAGGGACCGTTTCCGACATCGGGCCAGTGCTGGCCATGGATTTGCGCGCAGGACTCGCGGCGGGCATCGAACTACAGGTCAGCCGATCGGACTCCGGGGCAAGCGCCGACTTTGAGCAATCGTTCCTCATGATGCAGCTCATCACCAGTGGCATTGCGGGGATCGTACTGCTGCTCGGCGGCCTGAGCTTGGTGAACATTCAGCTCGTCGCAATGCGGCAGCGGATCCGTGAAATTGGAGTGCGTCGCAGCTTCGGCGCGAGCAGTACCAGGATTTTTGCCTCCGTCATGATGGAAAGCGTGGTGGCGACCACCGTGGCTGGAATCCTCGGAATCGCTCTTGCAGTCATTATTGTGCGTAGTCCACTCGTGATGAATTCCCTGTTCTACGGGTTGCAAGACACCCCCGCGTTTCCGTTTTCGGCAGCGCTCGTTGGCCTGATTGCGGCGGTCATCACGGGTGCGCTTGCGGGGTTGATACCTGCGATCGTCGCCACCCGCGTGCGGGTGATTGAGGCGATCCGCTTCTAACCCGCGCGCGCGATTCGACGACTGTGGACCAGAGAGACCACAAAGTAACTTCACATCGACAGAAGCTATAGCTCAGACTTTATCGCGCGCTCAAGTCGATCGAGCTTGCCATCAATTTCTCCCTCGTAGCCGGGTCGAATATCAGCTTTCATCACGAGAGAAACTCGAGGACCGAACTGCTGCACTGCCTCCGTTGCACGCTTAACCACGTCGAACACCTCATCCCACTCCCCTTCGATTTCTGTGAACATTGCTGACGTCCGGTTCGGAAGCCCAGATTCCCGGACAACCCTCACGGCAGCCGCAACCGCTTCATGCACGGAACCGCTTTCGTCAGTGGATCCAGTCGGAGAAACGGAAAAGGCGAGTAACATAATTGAGTCCTCTCAAACACTGTTGACCTACGTTTAGGTTCGACTCCAGGGTATGCGTGAAGGTAGGTTCCCGTCCAAGCCGCCATAGCCCCAGAAGAATTCGCTGACCACCGAGCGTAGAATTGCCACAATGTACGTCAAGATTTGTGGACTGAGAGACGCCGACACTGCGCTACACGCCATACGCGAGGGAGCGGATGCTGTCGGGGTCGTGATGAGCGAAGGAAGCCCGCGAAACGCGACTCGCGAGCAGGCTGTGGATGTCGTGACCGCCGCACACTCCTCGGGGCGACCAATTGATGCGGTACTCGTTGTTCGTTACATGCCAGCGGCCGAAGCCGCAACGCTCGCAAACGAACTCGGGTTCGACGTACTCCAGCTTCACGGCGATTACAGTCAAGCGGATTTTGAACGCGCTGCCGCGATCCACCCCCGCATATGGCGCGCGGCGAGCCTCGCAAGCACTCCCAACCTTCGCGTTGGAGAGTTCTCAGAAGAGCGTCTGCTCGTTGATAGCCCGGACCCGGGTTCCGGCAAACCTTGGAACCTTCAGGCAATCGAATCAGCTCAATTGGGCGACGCGTGGGTACTCGCAGGAGGCCTCTCCCCCGAGAATGTCGCCTCCGCAGTGCGAGAGGCACGACCCGGCGGTGTGGACGTCTCAAGCGGCGTGGAATCCGCACCCGGCGTGAAGAGCCTCGAACGTATTTCCCAGTTCATTCGCGCGACGCGCGGCAAGAGTGCGCATTAGCCCCGTACGTGCCTCTGGGTCGCGCGAATCCAGTCCTCGAGCTTCGCAGATGCGGCCCCCGAGTCGATAGTGCTCGCAGCAATCTCGAGCTTCTCCGCCAAACGCCTGAGCAGCGGCCGCTCAGCAGATTCTGGATCAATCGCGAGATCGTACGCGACGAGCCCTGCGGCAGCGTTGAGCAACACGATGTCTCGCACTGATCCAGGCTCGCCCGAGAGCGTCTTTCGCACGACTTCGGCGTTCTCCTCAGGTGTTCCACCGATCAGATCCGCTATCTCTGCACGAGGGATCCCCAACTCGCGAGGATCGAGATCGTGTTCTGTGAGCGCTCCCCTGCTCACTTCCCAGATCCGAGAGTGGCCAGTTGTCGTAAGTTCATCGAGCCCGTCATCGCCGCGGAAGACCAGTGCTGAAGCGCCACGAAGTCGAAAGACGCCCACGAAGATCGGCACTCGATCGAGATCGGCAACACCGACCGCTGAAGCCTCAGGACGAACGGGGTTGCAGAGCGGTCCGAGAAAATTAAACACCGTTGGAATCCCGAGCTCCGCTCGAGCGGCAGCAACGTGTTTAAACCCCTGAAGGAAACGCGCGGCGTGAACGAATGCGATCCCGGCCTCGTCGAACGATTGCTTCAGCTGATCCGGGTCAAGGGAAAGGTCAATTCCGAGCGCACTGAAAACATCAGATGAACCTGATAAGCTACTCGCCGCCTTATTTCCGTGCTTCACAACGGGGGTCCCGGCCGCCGCCGCAACGATCGACGCCATCGACGAGATATTCACGGTTCCAAAACGGTCTCCCCCAGTGCCAACGATATCGAGAGACATTGCTGGAAGAGCGATTGGCGCAGCCTCCGCCAATATGGCGTCTCGGAACCCGATGACCTCTTCGACGGTCACACCTTTGGTATGCAGCGCGACGAGAAATCCGCCAATTTGCGCCCCGGTTGCTTCTCCAGTCATGAATCGCGACATTGCCCATTCGGCCTGGGAGACGCTCAGATCCTCCCCCTGAAGCAGTGTCGTGAGAATTGCCGGCCAGGTTCGATCTTCACTCATGGGGCAATCTTACCCACGACACGCCGCCCCGGGCTGAGGTGTGGTCACCGAAGAGCTTTTGGCGCGGTAGGGTGGATGGGTAAATGTCGAAAAAACTCGGCTCGCCGAGTATCGGTGAAAATACACACCAAACTTTCAGCCATAATGGAAGGGTGACAACGACCACTATGAATACCAAGTCAGCCGTGCCCACGGTGAAGCGACCCAACTCCGTCGCCGTCGGCACGATCGTGTGGCTCGGCAGCGAGGTCATGTTCTTCGCCGGCCTGTTCGCTACCTACTTCACCCTCAGGGCCATGAACCCCGAGCTGTGGGCCGAGCAGACGGCGAAGCACAACTTCACGTTCGCCCTCATCAACACGATCATCCTGGTCCTCTCGTCCTTCACCGCGCAGGCTGGCGTCTTCGCGGCGGAGCGCATGCAGCCGCGGGCAACCGGCAAGAGCCCGGCAAAGTGGGGCACCGTCGAGTGGTTCTACCTCACCTTCTTCATGGGCGCGATCTTCG
>JBEBUJ010000072.1:0-9751 GCA_040393365.1 Leucobacter denitrificans | reverse complement strand
GACTTGGTTTGGACTTACCTGTCATTCAACAGTTCTTGAACTGGTTCATGGCTGCATTGCAAGGTGATTTTGGAAAGAGCTACATCACTGGGGAACCAGTGAGTGCGATGATACTTCGAGCACTCCCGGTGACCGTATCCCTGGCAATCGGCGGCACGCTAGTGTGTGTGCTGATCGGGATACCGATGGCCCTCATCGCGGGTGCCAATAAGCGACGATTTGCCGATTATGGTGTGCTCACTGGCAGCCTTTTGGGCATTTCAGTTCCGAGTTTTGTACTCGGAATCATCCTGGTTCTTGTGTTTGCCGTCTGGCTGAAATGGCTGCCCTCACAGGGGTATGTCTCGTTTTTGGATGACCCAGTAAAGGCCCTGCGATTCTTATTACTACCTTCGCTAAGTCTGGGTTTGATGAATGCAGCGATCGTGGCTCGAATTGGTCGGGCATCGGTGATCGAGGTACTCGGATCGGACTATATCGTCACCGCTCGTGCGTCCCGAGTAGGCAGAGCGAGCTTTCATCTTCGCCACGTGCTACGAAACGCATTGATTCCGATCATGACAGTGGTCGGCCTGACTTTCGGCTCCCTACTCGGAGGAGCTGTTGTAACTGAACGGGTCTTTAACATGCAGGGTATTGGCACACTCGTTCTAGATGCCGTCAGTCGTCGTGACTATCCGGTCATCCTGGCCGCGATCTTTCTAATTGCCGTCACATACGTGCTGGTGAACCTGGTCATTGACCTCTTATACGTTGTCGTGGACCCAAGGGTGCGTTTCGATGATTGAAACTGGTTTAATTATTAGTCCACCGCATCCAAAGCGCCGCCGAGTTACACTTCCAATGAGCGGTTGGATAAGTGGCGGGTTCCTAATACTCGTCCTGCTTGTCGCGTTGCTCGCCCCGCTACTTGCGCCCGAATCACCTTCGAAACCTGTAGATGCTGGACAGCTACAACCCCCGAGTGTGGATCATCTTCTTGGAACCGATAGTTTCTCGAGAGACACTTTGTCACGACTCATCTTTGGCGCACAGGTTTCTTTAACGGTCGGTCTTGCCACCACAGCAATCGTCTTCCTCGGAGGGTTCGCACTTGGACTTGTCGCTGCATACGCCGGAAAGTGGGTTGATGCAATCATTGGTCGGTTTGCAGACACCCTGCTTTCGGTACCTGGGATTCTGCTAGCTATCGCTTTGCTCGCAATTCTGGGGCCAAGCATGTTCAGCATTATCGGTGCACTTTCGCTCGTTTATCTCCCGGAAATGATTCGCGTAGTCCGCGGGAGCGCGCTCTCTGCGCGATCAAAGTTGCATGTTCGAGCCTCAGTATCGATTGGTGCAAGTCCAGCGCGCGTCATACTCAGCCATATCGCACCCTTTGTGATTGGCCCGGCGACGGTCCAAGCAACCTTCATCTTTGCGTACGCAATTCTTAGCGAAGCCGCGCTGAGCTTTCTCGGCGTCGGTGTGCAACCGCCAGCGCCGTCGTGGGGCAACATGATCTCAGACGGCCTAAAATACTTGTCCGTTGCTCCGCTTCAGATTGTTATTCCAAGCATCGCAATCACGGTGGTCGTCTTGCTCGCTAACTTGCTTGGTGACGCCCTGCGAGACGTGTTTGATCCGGACGGAGCTCAACGATGACCGAGAACAAAATTGTCTGCATTGAGAATCTTCGTGTGTCATTCGGTAGTCGAGAGGTCGTGCACGGAATCTCCCTGTCTATTGCAGCAGGAGAAACTTTTGGACTCGTAGGTGAGTCCGGAAGCGGTAAAACTGTGACGGGCAAAGTGCTTATGGGTATGTTCTCGCAAAAGAACGTGAGAGCAACAGCCGACAGATTCGACTTTGCAGGACGCAGCCTGCTCGACAAAGAGGGGATTGTCGTTCAAAGGCCGCGAACTGGCGTCGCGATGATTTACCAGAACCCCTTTACCTCCCTCAACCCGACCATGACGGTAGGCGCGATTTTGGTGGAAGCTTTGCGCCGCAATCAACGCATGAGCCGGAGCACTGCACGCGCCAAGGCCCTAGAACTACTTACCGCGGTGAGAATCCCCGATCCAGAATCGAAGCTGCGAAGTTACCCGCACCAACTCTCTGGAGGGCAACAACAACGGGTCGTCATCGCACTTGCTTTGGGGCTAAGGGCGGATCTCATTGTTGCAGATGAGCCCACGACCGCGCTCGATGTCACGGTTCAAGCAGAAATTATTGGACTTCTGGAAGACCTGCAGATTGAAAGTGGTGTCGCGTATCTTTTTGTCAGCCATGATCTGGCGCTCGTGGCTGACGTGGCATCAACTATCGCAGTGATGCGTGCTGGAGAGATCGTGGAGACCGGTGGACCTGAGCTCATGCAGGGAGGCGCCCAACACCCATATACCAGGCGACTCATAGCAGCTAGTCCAGATGTAAACATGCGAAAGAGCATCGAGGAACTCACCGGACAGGGGGTCTCATAATGGGTACGCCAGAGCGCCTACTTGTCGTGAGTAACTTAACAAAGTCATACCGCGGTCGCGGTAGACATTCGACGGTTCATGCTGCTGTCGATGTGAATTTTCACCTTGAAGCCGGTGAAACGCTTGCAGTTGTCGGTGAATCTGGAAGCGGAAAAAGCACTGTTGCGAATTCGGTCTTACAACTGCCACCTCCAACTGATGGCTCGGTTCTATTTATGGGAAGAGAACTGGTTGGGCTGTCATCAAAGCAGTTGCGATCCGTCCGTTCTGATCTTCAGGTGGTGTATCAAGATCCCTACGCATCGATTAACGATCGAATGTCGATCCGCGAAATTCTCGCTGAACCACTTGCGATCCATCGTCCCGCGACCAGCAAACGCGAACGGCTCAATCTCATCTCAGAGATGTTAGAGCTCGTTGGTCTTAGTCATATTGAAATTGATCGACGGCCGACTCAGCTCTCTGGCGGACAAAGACAACGCCTTTGCATTGCACGCTCTCTGATGGTTCGGCCCAAGTTGCTTGTCTGTGACGAGGTCGTATCCGCGCTCGACGTATCAGTGCAGGCTCAGATTCTCGCACTTCTTAAGCGTCTGCAAAATGAGTTGGGGCTCGCATACCTCTTTATTACTCACGACCTCGGAGTGGTGAGACAGATTTCCGCCCGAACCATGGTGATGCATCGCGGACGGATCGTCGAACAAGGTGACACCGAAACCGTGCTAGATGACCCTCAAGAAGAATACACAAAACTACTGCGATCTGCCGTGCCTGGACAGGGCCGAGAGGTAAGGGAGCAGGTCCGACGCCTTCTAAGAGAACGGGATGCCGCCGAGCGCGTACAGATTGCGGTTCCACGAGGCACACACAAAGCGGAAGCGATTACCAAAACATGAAGAAATACGAACGAGCAGCTGGATTTACGAGCAACGGTGAGGGATTTCAGATTCCAGTAATTACTGTCTCCGCCCAATCTCCGTTCGAACGAGGCGTCCAATACGGGAGCCTTGCTGCGAAACAAATCGAGGCATCCATTGACTATTATGCTTCTCTTTTCCTTGGAAACCATGGCATGCAGTGGAGAGATGTTGCAGAGCGTGCGGGACAATGGGCCAAACCGATTGAAGATTTTGATGCCGATCTTTTTGCGGAACTACGTGGAATAGCCGAGGGCTCCGCGCATTCGCTCGGCGAGATCCTCGCGCTGAATGCACGAGGTGAGATGGTCTACACTGATCTGCTCGCTGCCGACGGGTGCACATCGTTCGCGCTACTGTCCCAAGCGAGCCAGTCACGACACTCATTTGCAGGACAGAACTGGGACTGGCGTACGGGTACGTCAGCATCTCGAATTATGCTTCGGATGGAACAAAAGGGAAAGCCCACGATCAGCATGCTTGTCGAGGCAGGTCAACTCGGTAGGCACGGAGTCAACTCCGAGGGTATTGCGCTTTTTGCAAATGGGCTTCCTGCGAAACAGACCGTGATCGGCGTACCTCAAGCAGTGATCCGTAGACGTATCCTTGACCAGTCCCGCTTTGACTTAGCACTGGATGTGGCGCTTAAGGCACCTGGGCAAATCCCAGCAAATTTGATTATTGCGCATCGTGAGTTTGCAATCGACCTCGAAACAACTCCCGGTGAGACAAGATGGGGTTACCCCGATGCTGGAATTCTCACCCACGCGAACCACTACGAATACTTCACTGGGCCAGAATATGCAATGCCTTCTCTTGGAGCAGACAGCCTGTACCGGGGGCAGCTCTTGCGGCAGCATCTAGGTCGAGCCGGGGGTGTTCACGACTCGAGCGAGGTGCTCGAGATCATTGCCGATTCATTGGCTGACACATTTGGTCAGCCAAACGGCATTTCAGTTCATCCCGATCCCTCACAGCCGAAAAACATGCAGTGGGCGACGCTTACTTCGACATTGATCGACCTCACGGACGGGATCTGGTACATGGCCGATGGCGCGCCAGATGAACGCCCATATTGGCAGCTGCCGTGGAACGTCTACGACACCGCGGTGTAGCAGTGAACATTGACTCAGCCTTAAAGACTCTGGCTTAGGAACCAAGGAGAACCGTGACAAGTTTTGATGTAATCGTTGTCGGAACAGGAAATGCTGGCTTCGCTACCGCGCTTGCCGCGACTGCAAGGGGTCGTCGAGTGCTGATGCTCGAGCGTGGTTCGTCTGCCGAGATTGGAGGAAACAGCTATTTCACTGCCGGCGCCACTCGCATCGCCCACGGTGGTCTGGAGACTCTACGTGAAGTAATTGATGACGATCCTCGTTTGGACCAAACTGTGGTTCCACCGTACTCAGAAGCTGACTACTTGGATGATCTTGACCGAGTAACCCATGGACGCAGTGATCGCGCTCTCGGTGCAGTACTCGCAGCAGAGAGCCTGAATACGATGCGTTGGCACCGCGAGCTCGGTTTACGTTTTCGTCTCATGTACGAGCGCCAGGCATATCGTGGCGAAGATGGCACCTACCGTTTCTGGGGTGGTCTACATGTCGGGAATACTGGTGGCGGCGTCGGGATGATCGATGATTATCAACGTATAGCGGCCGATCACGGCATCGCTATTAGAACTGGGCATAACGTAGATGCGCTACTCGGGGATGCACACGGTATTTACGGCGTCGAAGCAACGGTCGATGGGCAGCGCCTAAGGTTCGAGGCGGAGTCTGTGGTCATCGCCGCAGGAAGCTTTGAAGCAAGCGCGGAGCGTCGGAGCAAATATCTCGGCGACGAATGGAGCGAAGCGATTGTGCGCGGTACCCCGCACAACACTGGAGATGTCACTGAACGCGCACTCGAACTCGGCGCTGCTCGTGCTGGTGATTGGGGTAGTGCTCACAGTGTGCAGTGGGACGCATTCGCAAAGAACAGTTCAGGCAACCTAGAACTCACGAATAGGTTCACACGCCAAAGCTATCCACTTGGCATCCTTGTCGATCGTGAAGGTCGCAGATTTGCAGATGAGGGCGAAGATTTTCGAAATTATACCTACGCCAAACTTGGCCGAGCAGTTTTGTCAAGACCCGGTGGGGTCGCCTTTCAAATCTTCGATTCTCAAACAAGGCCACTATTGCGTGAAGAAGAGTATGAGATGCCTGGAGTTTCACACGTGGAAGCACCGACAATTGAGCAGCTAGCTGACGGCATTGGTGTGCCGCGGGAAGCACTGCGCCGAACAATTGCTGAGTTCAATTCTTCCATTGATGAGAACCAACGTTTCGATCCTGCGGTTCGCGATGGACGAGAAGCAAAAACCATACCACCGAAGAGCAACTGGGCGAATGCAATCGCAGAAGCTCCTTTCCATGCGTATCCGGTGAAATGCGGCATCACATTTGCATTTGGAGGATTGTCGACTGACACGTACGGGCGCGTGCAAACCAACGAAGGCAGCGAGATTCCAGGGCTATTTGCAGTAGGTGAGGCGCTTGGTGGTCTTTTCAGCAGTAACTATCCGGGGGGCTCAGGACTTGCTGCGGGAAGTGTTTTCGGACGTCGTGCGGGCCAAATCACCTAGTCGTGAAAATGCCCCAGGAGAAGAAATTCATGCATGAAGAAACTCCCCTTGCATTTCTTCGCCCACAAGTATTGATGCATGAATCATTATCGAGTATCGATCGTGGTTCTGGGGTGAGAACGACTCCTCTTGCTACACTCCAGACTGGTGCGACAAGCTTTCTCAGCGGGATAACGGCTATTGACCCCGGCAGTAAAGTTTCGCAACATGTTCACAATGTGACCGAGTTGGTCATGGTGGTTGAGGGGATCGCCGTAGTCGACATCGACGGAAAGCGTGCGCGACTCGAACCATTTGATACGACGCTCGTACCTGCGAACATTCCGCACTTCTTCGAAAACGCATCACCTTCTGAGCCACTGCGCATCCATTGGGTGTACGCGTCCGTTGATGCGACTCGGGCATTCACTGATGGCGGCCACCACCGTCGAATTGATGCCGAGCACGGTGCGAAGCCACTCAGTCCAGTGCGGGAAGTAGCCACAATTATTGTCGATGAGGGCGCTGAACATCGATTTGAGGAAGCAGTTCGACGCGCAGTGCCGCTCTTCCAAGGAGCTTACGGTGCTCGTTCAATGTCGTTGGAGAGGTCCATGGAGGAGCCACTCAAATATCAACTTGTTGTTACTTGGAACACCGTCGAAGACCACATAGAACGATTCCGCAGTTCCCTAGCATTTGAGCAGTGGCGACAGCTCATAGCTGATTCCGTATCAACGAGACCAATCGCAAGTAACTATCAGACCGTATTCACTGCGTTCTGAAATCTATATTGATTACGGGTGGGCCCAAAGCTGATCAGTTCACGAACTACGGCCGAGCGGCGTCAGCTTGGCGGATCGCTTCCTTCCGAGCCTCTCGACTGTGCCGCCACGCGCGCCAGCGCTCCCAGAACCTCGCAAGCACGCGCCTGAGCCAACCAAGCATGCGCCTCGCCCAGTGATACTCAGACCCGAGCACAGTGAGGCCGATGAACACCACGAGCCAGCCAGGGCCTGGGAGTGGCACCATGATGAGCCCGAGCACGACGATGAGCACCCCAAGCGTGGTCACGAGCACGCGGTACACGATGTCGAGCCACGGGCGCTTGCGAATCCAAGCGCGCCAGCGCGCCATGAATTTCGCCACCGGCCGCGAGAGGCGGCGGGCTTTATCGGCGTCGTGTTCGGGTATCGTCACGCTTTCAGAGCGTACGTGGTTTCGCTGAAAAATTACCCCCGCGAGGTGCCTGAATCAGGGTGATTTCAGGGTCGTATCAGGGTGCAGCTACCGCGGCTGAACGAGCGCAAATGGGTAGCGGGTGGATCGCTCGATCCACAACGGCCCGCTCACAGCTCCGTCATCCTTCATACCCAAATAGCGGTCGCCGGTCTCGTGATCTGGGTCCGTTGACACGACGACCCGACCGCTCGCATTCACGAGTGCAGCGCCCTCGATGCCCGCGATGCTTGGCATGAGCAGCTCTTCGACCGTTGCGAGCAACACATCGGCGCACGCGACGCCCAGGAACCCCTGGTTGGTGACGAGCGGAACCGTCGAGGTAAGCGTGATCTCATTCGAGCAGAGATAGTCGACGAAGGGGCCGGCCACGTGATGTGCACCCGTTTGACGAGGCACCCGGTACCACTCGAGACGCTCAAGATCGATTGCGGCCTGTCCCGGCCCGAACGTCGAAGACGCGAGCAGCTGTCGATCTGGGCCCTGCCACCATGCGAGCGGATTCCCCTCGCTCACCAACAGGTCGCTGCCGCAAAACCCTGCGCCGTAGAGCGGACGGTCTGCGGTGTCGAGCACCGCGTTCGATCCACTCTCAACGAGTGATGCGAGTTGCGCCCCGGTGATCTTGCCGCCGAGCGTACACAGCGTCTCGGTGAGCGCTGGCAGCCAGGCACGAAGCGGAGCAAACACGCCGTCAAAGAACTCGTCGACCACAGCGATGCCCGGGGCCACGGTGATCCCAGCGTGCTGCACGTCAAGCGACATGACCCACACTCCCTTCGCGACTTCTCCGTCGAGCATCAAGTGTGCCACGAACGTCGCGTTCACGCGAAGAATTATCGGGCGAGCTAGCGAGGAGTTCAGCGCGAAACTCGACGAGCCACTTCACAGATCCCCGCACGCTGTCGCGCACAGCCGCTCTTGCCGCCTGCACGTCTCCACGCTTCGTCGCGGCAATTTGCTGGGCGAGTCCGTCGTGCGTATGCAGTCTGGCATCGTGGTCGAAATCTTGCAGGGCGAGCAGCGGGGTGAACTCCGTCTGCACGCGCACGTGCTCGGTAGTGAGGCGTACCGACTGGCTGAGGGCGGCAAGCTCAAGCTGCACTTCGGTGACCCGCCTGCGCCAAGCGAACGCGGGAATGTCTCGCGCGGCATGCAAGATCTGCTCGACGATCTCCAGTTCCTCGGGCAGCGCACGAAGGCAGGCGTACTCGGCACACGCAGCAGAGATGACCTCGTAGTGCACTCCGAGATCCGCCAGCTCAACGCGCGAGCGTTCGACGAGTTGGAGCGCATTCACATCCTCGACCGCCGCCTGGCTCTGCCTGACAAAACTGCCGCCATTACGACCGCGCCGTGTCTCGATGAGGCCCCGATAACGCAACTCGCTCAGCGCCTCACGTACCGTGAGCACGGCGACGCCAAGCAACCCAGAGAGTTCGTTCTCACTCGGAAGCCGCTCACCCTCGGTAAACGCCCCGACAGATATCGCCTGCACGAGTCGCGTAACAACCATGTCAGCACGACCCTCTTCGCCGATGGGAGCAAAAGCGGCTGTGCGCAAGCGGCTCGGCGAGGCAGCGCTCGCTGGTGAGTTCACGAGCACCTCCGATCTGTCATGCACCACGAAGCTTGGGTCACGACCCAGCGGGTGCCGAGGCCGCGACGCGGCACTTCCTCAGTAAAGCGTAACCAAAATGTGACGGCTAACTTGCGTACTCGCTTAAAACCTATAATCTCATATGTTAAAGTTTCAAGATATTCACACCAACAACGATGTTTGAGGAGCGAGCAATGACGCACCCCGCACCGGAATTGCCCGAAGGTCAGTTTGATCTCGGCCGTTCGCGAGGACGCAAGAACGAGGAGCATACACAGATGCTCCAATCTGCGAACGTCGCCGTAACGGTCGAAGGCGTCACCAAACAGTTCGGCGATTTCACCGCAGTGAAAGATCTCGACATTGAGATCTATGAGGGCGAGTTCTTCTCAATGCTCGGGCCCTCGGGCTCTGGCAAGACCACTGTGCTTCGCATGATCGCGGGGTTCGAGAATGTCACAGCCGGCAAGATTCTCTTGCACGACGAAGACGTCACCGCTGCCGCGCCCTTCGATCGCGAAGTCAACACCGTGTTCCAGGACTACGCGCTGTTTCCGCACCTCACCATCGCAGAGAACGTCGCGTACGGACTGCGAGTGCGCGGGGTTTCGCGGGCCGAACGCAATCGACTCGTCGGCGAGGCGCTCGACCAGGTGCAGCTCAGCGCAGTGGCGGGCAGGCTCCCGTCGCAGCTCTCGGGCGGTCAGCGTCAGCGGATCGCCCTCGCGCGTGCACTCATTCTTCGCCCGAAGGTACTGCTGCTTGACGAACCGCTCGGAGCGCTCGACAAACAACTCCGCGAGCAGATGCAGATAGAACTCAAGCAGATTCAGCGAGAGGTCGGCATCACGTTCGTGTTCGTCACTCACGATCAAGAAGAAGCCCTCACGCTGTCAGATCGAGTTGCTGTGTTCAACAACGG
>JBEBUJ010000071.1:0-9939 GCA_040393365.1 Leucobacter denitrificans | reverse complement strand
ATCTGCTCGACCCCGCGATCCGGATCCCACCACAGCGCGGTGGTGACCCGGAGTTTCAAATCGTCTCCGCCAAGCAAACTCATGTACGCGTCATGGTGATCCTGCATCCCGAGCCCGGTGCCGACAATCGCATCTTGGATCGAGGTCACGCCGAGTCGGACCAGCTCTCCCTGAGCAGCCAGAATAGATTGCTCTCTCGAGAGCTTGTCACGCTCAGGCAGAAACGGGTTCATCAGCGACATCGCCTGCTCGTGGAGCATGCCGGTCGGGCGCCCGTCAGCGTCTCGGTCGATGCTGCCGTGAGGCGGATCCGGTGTGTGCTCGTCAATGCCGGCGGCTGCGAGCGCGGCCGAACTCACCCACGCGGAGTGCCTGCTGTGCGCGTGCAGCATTGCCTTGCGACCGCCACCGAGGCGGTCGAGCAGTGCTCGCGTGGGTGGGGTGTCGAACGCGCGCTGCAACCATCCTCCCCCGAGCACCCACTCGAGCTTCGGGTGCTCCGCCGAGTATGCCGAAACCGCGGTTACAATCTCCTCGGCAGTTTCGAGGCCGAGGAGATTACACTGCCGCAGATCATTCCCCCCTATGCCCGGATGGATGTGCGCGTCTTGAAAGCCCGGCAGCAGCAAGGCGCCCTGCAGATCCACAATCTCCACACCGCTTCGATCGGGACGATCCAGGTCAAGTTCTCCACGCCTCGTCACCTCGGCGATGCGGTCGCCTGAAACGAGCACCTCCAGCTCCCTCGAGCCACCAAATCCTGCCGTCCACACGCGGCCCCCGATAAATGCTGTCTGTTGCACCATTGCACTTCTCCATTCTGCGGGCGAGCGCGTCGCCGATTGCTCACTGTTCGGTCGTCGAGGAGTTACGTGGCGCTCTCAGCCGGGATCTCATCTGGGGTAGGAGGACTCATCACCCACAGGATCTCGGCTTCTGCATCCGAATCGTTCCGCACGAGATGCGGAACACTCGTGAGAAATTCGATCGAATCATTTCGATGCAGCACGTAGTCTTTGTCCGCGAGCTGCACCACAATCGTTCCTGCCGTCACTACGATGATCTCCTGCGCGTTTCCATGCACATACGCTTCATCGCCGGTACTGCCGCCCGGCTCAAACCGTCCGGCGTATACCTCGAGATTTCTCATAGGTGGCATTGAGAGCACGTATTTGTCCGCACCGCTCAGGGGCAGCCGGGGCCGATCCTCGGCTCGGAGGATTCCACGCGTGTGACCGTTCGAACCGTCGAGCAACTCCGCAGGCGTCACTCCGAGTGCGACCGCAAGCTTTCGAAGCGACGAGATGCTTGCGTTCGTACGCCCGTTCTCGATCTGGCTCACGAAGCTCGAACTCACCCCAGCAGCACTCGCGAGCCCGCGCACACTGAGACCCCGTAACTTGCGATATTTGTTGACGATCTCACCGAGATGCTCCATCTCGTCCTGTTCTTCGGATGCCCCCACGTCACTTGTTCCTTTCCCAGGTTCTCCGGCCGCCAACGAACGTCAAGTCCGACTGAACTTGCTTCATGTCATCGGGTTCGAGAGATCTTGGATCCACCGAGTACACCCCGAAATCGGCCGCGTACCCAACGTCCAGCCGACCGATGATATCTTCAAGACCCGCAGCTGCAGCAGCGTACTCAGTGTACGTACGTACGCCCTCAAGGGCCGTGATCTTCTCCTCAGGGGCAACTTCGATACCTGCCGCATTCTTTCGTTCGATGAGGAGCGCGATGCCAAACCAGGGATTCGGTGCCTGGGCGATCGATCCACCGGTGTCGGAGTTCCCGGGAGGCTGCATTCCTGCGTCGATGAGCGTGCGGAATCCGTACAGTCCCGTTCCGTCATCTGTTGAGAGGAAGTTCGCGGTGGGAACAGGGATGACCTCGAGCTCGCGCAGGCGCTCCACGAACTCAGTCGTGATCTGCAGATTTGCCGCGTGCTCAAGACGGATCGATAGCCTTGGAGGCCCCGCGATCGCTCGAGCACGCTCCACGGCTTCGAGCATTAGGTCTTGGGCGAGATCGCCGATCGCATGCACCCACACTTGTACGTCATTGCGGATAGCCCACACGAGTTCATTGATGAGCTGCCCTGGTGTACGCGTGAGCGCTCCCCATTCACGCGGGGTGCGCATGAGCCTGTCGCTGTCGAGCGCAAGCTCATTGTCACCGTCGATGAAGATCTTCACCGCTCCCGGCGCGATGAGGTCGGAGGCAAGGTCGGCGCCGAGCATCTCGGGATTCCACTCACTCAGATCGTCCATGAGTGGGTTCAGCCCGGGAGCGAGCACCGGGTTGAGGCTGATTCTCGCGGGCAAGTCACCGCGTTCGGCGAGGTTGCGGTAGGCCTGAACTCCCGCCCGGGTCGCGGGAATCTCATAAATGGTCGTGACACCGCTGCTCGCGAACGCCCGGGTGAGCTCTCTCGCGAGCAATTCTTCAAGCTCCTCGACCGACGGCTCGGGAATGGGGAAGAGGTGAAACGCCTCCTCGATCAACCCCGTGGGTTTCCCCTGGGCGTCTACGTGCACGACTCCCCCCGGAGGAACGATGCCGACGGATTCGAGCAATCCCGCGCGCCGCAAGGCTTCCGAGTTCGCCTGGTAGCGGTGCATGCTCTCGCGAACAACAACGGGAATGTCTGGCGCGACGCGATCCACCTCTTGCCTGCTCGGTAGTGGTTGCAAGAACGTCGCCTGCGCGATGATCCAGTCATCTGCGCTCTTCACATCCTCAGTTGCGCGTTGGAGCCGCGCGAGCACCTCAGTCGAATCAACATTGCGAACATCGAGCCAGCCATATCGGGCTTTTGCCGAGAATTCGACGTGCGTATGCGCGTCAACGAAGCCGGGAAGTACGGTGGCACCTCCGAGGTCGAGCACGGGTAGCCCGCCACCAAATGCTTGCGGATCAAGATCATCGCCGACGGCGATCACCTTCCCGTCACGCACCGCCATCGAGCTGACAGCGCGCATCGAATCAGCGTTCGTGAAGATGCGCGCGTTTGTGACGAACAGATCCTCACCTCGGAACTGCTTCTCCTTGAATCCCATTGTGATCCCGTTTCTTCTCTGCGGTCAGATACTCACAGCTCGTGCGTCACGGCCGTACGAGCAGCACCCCGTCTTTCGGAATACTGATCGAGGTGCGCTCACCGACCGCGAAAGGTACCGGATGCTCCGCGAGCATCTTCGAGTGCACGGAGCCCAAACCATCGACATCAACGGTGACCTCGAAGAAGTCTCCGAGATTTATGAAATCTGAGACGACGGCGGGCATCACCACCTGCTCGGACTGTGACGTCGGCTGCCCCACTGCAACGTTCTCGGGCCGCACCATCGCATAGGCCGAATCGGAGGTCGGTGAAACCCCAGCTGCCTGGAGCAGGGCGCCAGCTCGATCGATCGGAATCACGTTGGCACCACCGAGGAAGTTCGTGACGAACAGGTCTTTCGGGCGACGATAGAGTTCGTCTCCCGTACCGAGCTGATGCACTTTACCCGCGTTGAAGATCGCGATGCGATCAGACATGCTCAGCGCTTCGCCCTGATCGTGCGTCACGAAGATCACGGTGACCCCGAGGCGCTGATGCAGGGAGCGGATCTCGCCCTGTAGTTGCCCGCGCAGATTCTTGTCAAGCGCACCAAGCGGTTCGTCCATGAGGAGAATCGAGGGCTCATAGACGAGCGCGCGCGCGAGCGCGACACGTTGCCGCTGCCCACCTGAGAGCTGGTCTGGCTTACGATCGCCAAAGCCTTCGAGCCCGACGAGGGCAAGGGCGTTCTTCACCTTCTCCTTGAGATCAGGGCCTCGCACGCCGCGCCGTTTGAGTGGGAATGCGACGTTCGACCCCACCGTAAGATGCGGGAATAGCGCATAGTTCTGGAACACCATTCCGATATTCCGTTTGTACGCCGGGCGGTGCGACACGTCGATATCATCGAATCTCACTTCGCCCGCCGAGGGCTGTTCGAGTCCCGCGATCATATTCAACGTAGTGGTCTTCCCCGAACCGGATGGACCGAGGAATGAGATGAATTCGCCCGGTTCGATGAGGAGATCCACGTCGTCCACCGCTGCGTGGTCGGACTGGGGGTATCGCTTGGTGAGCCCGGAGAGCTCGATCTTGGCACCCGATACGGCGCGTGTTTCACTCATGGGTTATGCCTCTCGTCGTGAAAGCTTTTTCGTTCTCGATACCGAGACGAGCAGGATGATGACTGTCGCAATGATCACCATGAGCGAGGCGACCGCCGACATCGTCGGATCGGTCTCCTGGCGCACGCTGTTCCACATTTGCACAGGGAGCGTTTTCACATTCGGACCCTGGATGAAGATCGCGAGCACCACCTCGTCGAAGGAAGTGATGAATGCGAACCCCGCACCTGAGAGCACTCCCGGAAGGATCTGCGGAAGGGTGATGCGAAAGAAGGTTGAGATCGGCGCTGATCCGAGCGTGGCAGCAGCGCGGTTGTGGTTGCGATCGTACGAGTGGAGATTCGCTTCGACCGCGATGATCACGAACGGTATGGCGAGAACGCTATGACCGATGACGAACCCGGTCAGTGTGTTGTTCAAGCGCCACTGCAGGAACAGGCTGTACATCGCCACCGCGGTGATGATGCCAGGCATCACCATCGGCGACAGCAGCACCCCACGCACAAGTGCACTTCCGCGGGGTACCCAGCGAAGGGCAATCGCTGCGAGCGTGCCGACGATGGTGCTCACGATCGCCACGAGCGCCGCGATAGTAAGCGATTCGGTGAGAGACGAGTACCATGCCCGGTTCGTGAAAATGTTGACGTACCACTGCAAGGAGAATCCGCTCGGCGGAAACTGGAAGCTGCGGTTGGGTGCGAACGAGAGCGGTATCACGATAAGGATCGGCGCGATGAGCAGGATCGACACGAGGATCGACCAGATGACCGCGACTCGGTTGGTGAGTGATTTCTTCACGGTTCCTCCTCCCTATTTCCAGCTCGTTCTGAACAAACGTGTGGCAAGCAGAATGCAGCCGAACAACGCCATGACAATAAGGAACGCGATCACGAGCAGCATCGAAAGCACGCCGGCTCCCCCGAAGTCGAGGAACCTGTCGACGCGCATGGCGATGATCTGGCCGATCATCGCCTGCTGCGGTGAACCGATGATTCTCGGTGTGATGTAGAACCCAAGGCTCAGAATGAACACGAGCAGGGTGCCCGCCGCCACACCGCCAAGTGCGAGCGGTGCGTAGACCTTGAAGAAGGTCTGCACGCCGTTAGCACCTAAGGCGGATGAGGCGCGCAAGTAGTTGGGATCGATTCCGGAGAGCGATGAGTAGAGCGGCAAGATCATAAAGGGAAGCAGCACCTGGACCATCGAGATAAGCACGCCGGTAGACGTGCCAAGCAGCGGCTCAGTCTGGATGCCGAAGAAGCCAAGAATGTTCTGCAGGGGACCGTTGGCCTGGAAGATCACCATCCAGGCGAATGTGCGCGCGAGCAGGCTCGTCCAAAACGGAATGAGCACGATAGCGATCATGATGATGCGCGTTCTCGCAGTTACCTGAGTCATGAGGTAGGCATACGGGAACGAGATGATGAGAGCGACCACCGTGACGCCGACGGAGATGCCGAACGTGCGCAGCATCACCGTTGCGATGGTCGGGTCGACAAGATCCTTGACATAGCCTTCGAGTGTCCATTCAGGCCAGCCGAAGCTGTCCATGATGAGCACGATGCATGGCAAGACGAAGAATATGACGACGATGATCAACGCGGGTATGCTCAGCAGCCGGATAACGCCCTTGCTGCGAAAGACTCTCGAGATCACGTTCATTTCGCTTTTTCCCTCCTGAATGATTCGGCGCGATGGGTCTCGGTCCGGGACCAAGCGAACTGCTCAGCCCCGGACCGAGATGCGGATCAACCGATTGCCCAGTCGGAGTACGCCGTCTGAATCTCCTCGAGGTTCTCGGCCCAGTAGTCGTAATCGGGAAGGAATGCCACATCAAAGCTTTCCCCTCCGTAGAGCGGATCCCAATGCTGCTGCATCTCGTCGAGCTGCGGTTCGGCATTGAGGTTCGCCGCGCTGTAGGCCATGAGCTCGTTCATCCGAGCCTGCGGCTCTGGCTGGGTTGCGAACTCGATGAGATCCATCGACGCTTCGAAGTTCACTGACCCCTTCGGAATCGCGAACTGGGTCGCGCCGATGATGTGCGTGCCCCAGGCGACGTCGAAGCTTCCACCATTCTGAGCAACCTGCAGCCCGCGGCCCGTCCAAGCGATGCCCATCGTCACGGCTTTCGCTTCCATCGGCTGCGTCTGCTCGTCGCCGAGCTGCCAGAAGACGAGATCGCTCTTCACGGTATCGAGCTTCGCGAGTGCGCGGTCGATATCGAGCGGGTAGAGCTCATCAGGGGCTACGCCATCGGCGATGAGGGCGAACTCCAGCGCGAACTCGAGCGCATCTGACGGGTAAAGTCGCTTGCCCGGGTACTTCTCGGTGTCGAAGAAGTCAGCGAGCGTGGTGGGTGGATCGTCTCCGAAGACGTCATTGTCGTAGACGAGCGCTGTCGAGTAGTAGTTGTTCGGGATGCCGCACTCGGTGATGGTACCGGGAGCGAAGTCATCTTCGTTGATATTGGCCATGTCGACGGGTTCATAGAGCTCATCGCAGTAACGTGTCGTCTCCACTGGGTTCGCCATCGTGAGGTCCCAAGTGGTGTTGTTCGCCTCGACCATCGACTTGAGCTTCGCCGACGACAGTGGGGAGTCGAGGAGCACGTCGATGCCGGTCTCCTCGGTGAATGGCGTGAACGCGGTCTCGGTCAACACCTCATCGACGAGTCCGCCCCAACCTGAGAACACCAGTTCTGAGGTCTCGCTGCTGTCATTGCCTTCGTCACTCGATCCGCCCTGCGAGCAGCCCACGAGAGCGAGGGCCGACACAGCGAGGATAGACGTAAGCACAACTCTCTTACGCATGTTTCATCTCTTTTCCATTGGGTTCTGCCCGTAGAGGCGAGTTCACAGATGAAAGCTTCTACGGAGCCACTAAATTCTTCGTTTGATGCATGAATCGTGAGCGTATGTCAATGCTGAACGCTATTCAGCGGTATTAGTTGCCTCCGTTTCCGTTGCGGTGACTATCGCTGGAATCGGTGTACACGAGACGACCCGACCAAACGGTTCCGCTCACACCGAGGTCGAAAAACTCACTCGACTCCGTCAACTCGTCGACGGACCGATCCAGAATCGCGAGATCTCCGAGCATGCCGACCGAGACTGCACCACGGGTGCGCTCTTCAAACATCGCGTGAGCTGCACTCGAAGTAAACAGGCGCACACCCTCATCGAAGGTGAGGGCCTGCCCGGCCAATGCCCCGTCTCGGTTCATCGCGCATGCGATGTTGTAGAGCGGTGAGGCCCCCTCGGGCACCGTGCCGGTGGTGTCTGTACCGCCCGCGACGCAAATACCTGCCTCGAGCATGTCTCGCAGAAGCGCTTGCGGCCCAGCGCTCTCCCCCTCTGACGAGAGTATGAACTGCGGGGTCACCACGAGTACGGCATTGACACGCGCCGCCCACTCGATGTCCTCTGCCTCGATATAGTCGGCTCCGTGCTCGATCCGATGGCGCAGTGGATTGCCGGGTCCGCTCCCGCAGCGTTCGATGGCCCTGAGGGCCATTCGAATGGCGGTGGTGCTCACCGCGTGCATGAGCACCTGGCTTCCGACCTCCGTTGCGCGACGCACAAAGGTGTCGAGTTCTTCCTGTGTCCATTTCAAGTCGTCGAAGACCGCATCGATGCCGTCTCCGTGTTGGCCGTCGACGAAGATCTTCAATCCGCCGAGTCCGCTCACGGGGATCTCAGCACGACTGTCAATGCGTGCCTGCACGGCTTCGTCGACACTTGCTACGCGCGGAATGTGCGGGTAGCTCTTGAACCGGAGCGGCAACCCCTCGTCGATGAGTTCGGCGAACACCTCGTGGTCGTAGGTATTCCACGCGATGCTTCCGATCGTCGTCACACCGAAGCACGTGGCGAGGCGCGGCGTCTGTTCGCGCAGAGCGGTGCTCAACGATTCCCGCGGAATCGGAGGAAGAAGATGGATGATCTCAGTGACCACTCCGGAAGGTACGCCGAATTCATCACGATGGATAATCCGCTCGTCCGAGTCGGGCAGGTCAAATATTCCAAGCATCTCCATCGCAGGAGTGTTGAGCGAAATGACGTGCAGGCCGGCCGCAACCCCGAACGGCCGATCCGTGGTGATTGCATCAAGGTCCGCACGACTGAACAGCCGCCGCTCACTGACCTTTGTGTGCATGCCGAAAGACGAGCGAACGAGCACGAAGTCGTCGCCGGGATGATCGGAGAGAAAGGTGCGTATGACTTCGGCGACCTCTTCGAGGCTTTGGTTCGGAGGCGTGTGGGCCTGCGGCCAATTGCTCAGGGAATAGCTCGCGAGCTCCATGTGGGTGTGGGCGTCTATGAAACCCGGAAGCACGGATCTGCCGTGCGCATCGAATACGTCGATGCCGTGCTCGGCAGCCAGGGTACGAACATCTTCAGTATCTCCCACGGCGGTGATGACTCCGCGTTCGATCAAGACAGCTTCCGCGCGCGAATTCGATGGATCCATCGTTCGCACATCGGCATTCACCACTGCAATGGATGCGCTCTTCTCCACTCGAGACCTCCTTGACTCAAGCTGCCGACACGTCGCCAGTGAACTGACCATCGTGTCTTATTGAACATTCTGTTCAGTAGTTGCTACGGAGTGTATAGCCGCATTCGCCGGAAAGGCAAGCATTCGACGCACCTTCTATATCTCGGTTGTGCAACGGTGACGCTCCCAATTTAGTTACATGATGTAACTATGTGCTACTGTAACTAACATGCGACCCACCATCCTCGACCGCCTCCTCGCGATCAGCAGCCTGCTCCACGAGGACACGCAGCGCTCGTTCGCAGGCACGACGCTCACAGAGCCCCGCGTGCACCTGCTTTGGGTGCTCCTGCATTCGGGTCCGTCACCTCAGCGAGTCCTTGCCGAAGCACTGGGCTCGACCCCACGAAACATCTCCGCGCTCGTCGATGGACTGGAGGCCACGGGCTACGTGCGCAGAGAACCGAACCCGGACGACCGCAGGGCCGTGCTCGTGACGCTCACCGACGAAGCCTCGCGCATGATGCGCCGCATGGGCGAAGATCACGCGCGACTCTCCGAGTTGCTCCTGCAGGCTGTCGATCCGCAAGACCGCGGAGTATTCGAACGCGGCATCGACGCCGTCCTCGCTCGCCTGAATGAACTCGTGAGCAGCGAGGAAGTGACCTACCGCGACATCGAGGGGGAGGAAAAGTGACGACGTCGCTCCCGCCCACACTCCCTGCTGCTTCGTTCTGGCGGAGGGCTGGCAATCTCGCGCAACGGGCGGTGAAAGTCGAACTGCGCATCTACGTGAGCCTGTGGCGTGCGGTCGCACGAAAGCCGTTGATCCCAGTCGGAGGTAGCGGCTTCGCCTACCATCGCCCGGTGCTCACCGTTCTCATCATTTTCATGGTCCTTTCGGCGGTCGAGATCCCGATTCTCGATGCGATCGTGCACCGCTGGCTTCCCGTGCGCATCTTCTTCCTCGCAATTGGCATCTGGGGACTCACCTGGATGATTGGCCTGCTCTGCGCCTACTTCACGCGACCGCACACGGTATCGGCCGAGGGCATTCGGGTGCGCGAGGGGCTAGAACTCGACATCCTGATCGATTGGGATGACTTTGACTCGATACAGCTGCATCAGACAACAGTGGATCCGAATGATCCCGACCGCATCAAGGGTCGGGTGTTCATCGAAGACGAGGAGACCGTTTGCGCGGTGAGAATTGCGCACGAGACGAATCTTGAGATCCGCCTCGAACGCCCGACCGCGATACGATTACCGGGCCTGCAC
>JBEBUJ010000070.1:0-10119 GCA_040393365.1 Leucobacter denitrificans | reverse complement strand
AGTGGAAGGAAGGCTTCGAGTCGCAGCGCGAGAAGTGGGAGCAGGAGTACGCTGCCGCCCAGGAGCGTTGGGAAGCGCACAAGAAGCAGGTTGCTGCAATGCTCACCGAGCTCGCTGCTGCCCCTGCTGCTGAGGCGCCATCATCGAGCTTCTCGAGCGATGCGGCTTCGGCCGGCTCACTCGCAGACGATGAGGCACTTGCTGCGCTGAAGGCACAGCTCGAAGGCAACTAAGCAAACAAGCAAATGGCCTGGCTCCTTGTGGGAGCCGGGCCATTTGTTTTTGAGCGGTCTTCTAACTCTCGGCGATTGGCTGCTGAGCTCCGCGTGTGGCTCGGCGCCTCCGCATTCTCCGCACTGCTCGGACCATCAACACAATGCAACCAGCAATCACCGCAAGTGCGATGAGTGGCACAATGACTGCGAGGATCGTGACGAGCACTGCGGCACCGTCTTCAAGCACGCTCATCACGGTCGCACCGGCACCTCCCGTGGCGAGATTCACAAGCGGTCTCACCACAAGCTTGAACACGTGTGGGATGAGCGCAACTATGACCCCTATGACAAATGGCCAGAACGCGGGTGAGTTCACGAACGCTTCTGGGTCAGTGACCGCCACGGTATCGCTCGCCGAGCCAGCACTGAACACAAGACCACCCGAGGTAGGTCGAATAATCGTTTGCAGAATATCGTTGACCGAGTCAAGTGCGGGAATCTTGTCAACCACGAGCTCAACGATGAGCAAAACGCCAAGGATCGCGAGTACCCATTCGTTCTCGATCCACGACCACGCATCGGGAAGATCGATGACGGGGGTAAAGCGGGCGAGCAGGCCTATTCCTAAGAGCGGGATATACGCGTTCAAACCCGCTGCTGCTGCGAGTGAGAGCCCTGTGACGACCTCGAGCATACGATCAACCTCCGTTCCTAGCTTACGGTCGCGCTAGTGTGGATCCTATGCAAATTATCGCCTTAACCGGGGGCATTGCCTCAGGGAAGAGCACCATCGGGAAGAAGCTCAAGCAACTCGGAGCTGTGCATATCGATGCGGACCAACTTGCACGCGATGCCGTTGCACCCGGGTCACCGGGGCTCGAGCGTGTCATACAGCGATTCGGCAACGAGGTGCTCGGCGCGACTGGTGAACTCAATCGCGCGGCGCTTGGAGCAATCGTCTTCAACGACACGGAGGCACTGGACGACCTCAACGCGATTGTCCACCCTGAGGTTCGCAGGTTATTGGTATCGCGAATCGAGCAGGCTCGCGAGAACGACGCCAGCAGTGTGGTCGTCTATGAAGTGCCATTGCTTGTTGAGGTTGGAATCGAACAGGCGTCTGGACCCCTGACATTTGATGCCGTGGTTGTCGCTGATGCCCCCGCTGATCTTCGAGTTGGGCGCATGGTTGATCTGCGCGGTATGAACGAAGACGAAGCGCGACAGCGCATTGCGAATCAGGCGAGCGATGAGGCCAGGCGTGCCATTGCTGACGTGATCATTGACACATCAGGAACCGAGGAGTTCACGATTCGCCAGGTAGAGGAGCTCTGGGGTCAGCTTGCCTCGCAGAATCAGCGAGAGAACTCGGCGAACCAGTTGAGCTGAAACTGTGCGACTGCAGCGATGATGAGATAGGACAGCAGCACGAGCACCCACACCCACGAGTTCAGGGCCGCGAACGATCGCTGGACTCCTGGCGAAGTCTGCACGTAGCCTTTTGCCTCTGGCCGGAATAGTGTGCTGAAGAACAGCGGGATCGTGACGGTCCACACAATCATGCACCACGGGCATAGGGTGCCGAGCCTGAATATGCTCTCGTACGCGAGCCAGAAGACGAACACCACACCGAGCAAGAGGCCTGCGCGGTACCCCCACCAAAACCACGAGGCGAACCGTGCCCCCGCGAGGAGGGCGACACCAATCAGTATCGGAACTGCGAAAGCTGCGATTCCGAGGATGGTGTTGCTGAATCCGAAGAGAGAGCCTTGCCACGAGCCCATATTTGGCCCGCAGGTGACAAGCACCGAGACCGCGCAATTCGGGACGTAGTCGGGGTTCTGGAGGGTCCTGATGTATTCGGTAGCGAGCTCGAACGAAGCGAAGAGACCTACAGCTCCAAGGACTATGGAAAGAATTGCAAACCCGGTCGATTTGCTCGGGGCAATATCGGTGTTCGTCATAAGCGAAATCCTAGTCGCAGTAACCTGAGACGTTACCCGGCGCAACATGATCGTGCGGGGAATCAGGTGACCGTGACATAATGGTAACCGATCGATAACGCTAAAAGGCTAACATCGACGTCAAGTCTTCGATCGCCCCGTGGCGATCTTCGGCGGAAGCCGAGCGCCTGTTGATTCAGGCAAATAGAGGGATTCGCGGTGATACACCGCACATAAATTAGGTTTTCGCGAAACAGTTGTTTTGCGGTTAAAGGAGCACACCAGCGATGGTGAATACACAAAAAGATACCGAAGAACAGGCACAAGGCGAGAATGAGGGTGTCGTTTCGCAGCCCCTGAGTGATTCGCAGGCTGAATCAGCAGAACCAGCTGCGGCTGCATCAGATTCGACCTCAGTAGATTCGACTCAGGAAGCACCCTCTGCCGAATCTGCACCGGAAGAGACAGCCACGAAGAAGGTTCCGTCAGACGGGCTCCCACTTGTGCTTCCGCTTGCGGAGATGAGTCCCGAACAGCGATTCCGGGCGACGACGCGTCTGATCTTCCTCGCTCCTGATGTTCCTCCGGTGCAGCCGAGGCCGCGTCGGAGTGAGTTCAGGCGTCTCGACGATATCCTCGATCAACAGTTTCCGGGCAATGATTCTCGTGATCGGCCGGATCGTGATCATGATCGTGATCGTGATCGTGATCGGCAGGACTACAACCGCGAGAGTGGGGGGAGTCGCAACCGACGCCGCACTACGGGCAACGGTGGAGATCACGACGACGATGACTCATCTCGCACACAGCGACAGGCGCCCGTAATCACGGAGCCGCAGAAAGTGCGGGGATCGACGCGCCTCGAAGCCAAGAAGCAGCGACGCCGTGACGGTCGTGATGCAGGGCGCAGGCGCACGGTTATCACTGAGTCTGAGTTTCTTGCGCGCCGTGAGTCAGTGGATCGAGAGATGATCGTACGCACCACGGCAGACCGTATTCAAATCGGTGTGCTCGAGGACAAGGTGCTTGTCGAGCATTACGTTGCTCGCTCGAGCGAGTCCTCACTCATTGGGAACGTGTATCTCGGACGCGTGCAGAATGTTCTGCCGAGCATGGAGGCCGCGTTCGTGGATATCGGGCGCGGTCGCAATGCGGTGCTCTATTCCGGCGAAGTCGACTGGTCAGAGTTTGAGGGAGGCAACACCGCCCGAAAGATCGAGAATGCGCTGAAGCCCGGTGACCAGGTCCTCGTGCAGGTTACGAAGGATCCGGTCGGGCACAAGGGCGCGAGACTCACGAGTCAGATCTCACTTCCCGGTCGTTTCTTGGTGTTTGTGCCGGGCGGTGCCATGAACGGTATCTCCCGCAAGCTCCCCGACACAGAGCGCGCCCGTCTCAAGAAGATCCTCAAGCAGGTGCTTCCCGACGGTGCTGGTGTTATCGTTCGCACCGCGGCCGAGGGGGCGAGCGAAGAGCAGCTCACTCACGACGTGCAGCGACTCACCAAGCAGTGGGAGTCGATCCAGGCCCGAACCGAAAAAGGTGGCGGCCCAGTCATGCTTCATTCGGAGCCAGACATGCTCATCAAGATCGTGCGCGATGTCTTCAACGAGGATTTCCACCGCATGACAATCGCCGGGGGAGAAACGCACCAGGTGATCGAGAATTACCTGTCAAATGTAGCTCCAGACCTCTTGCAGCGCGTCGAGCGCTTCGAGGGTGACCGCGACATATTCGATGAGTACCGGGTCTCTGAACAAATCGTCAAGGCACTCGACCGCAAGGTGTGGTTGCCATCAGGCGGTTCACTCGTCATAGACCGTACTGAGGCAATGACGGTCGTTGATGTCAATACGGGTAAATTCGTGGGTGCGGGCGGCAACCTCGAGGAGACCGTCACGAAGAACAACCTTGAGGCTGCGGAGGAGATCGTTCGCCAGCTCCGTTTGCGAGATATCGGCGGCATTATTGTGATCGACTTCATTGACATGGTCCTTGAGTCGAATCGAGACCTCGTGCTTCGGCGCCTGGTCGAATGCTTAGGTCGCGATCGCACGAAGCACCAGGTTGCTGAGGTTACGTCGCTCGGGCTCGTGCAGATGACCCGAAAGAAACTTGGGCTCGGACTGCTCGAATCATTTAGCGAGCCGTGTGAGGTTTGCGCTGGCCGTGGAGTCATCGTTCAGCACGAGCCGGTGCACAAGCATCGCAGTGAGTCCACCGGACGATCGAAGCGGAACTCAAACAAGTCATCTGCGGATCCAAAAACGCAAACTCACGCCATCACTGATGGTGCGAAGAACATGCTCGCTCAGGTGGCTGCATCGACGATAGCGGCACCAAAGGTCGAGGAATCTCCTGAAGTGGCGGAGAAGCCTGTGCGGCACACAAATGTGCTCGACAGCGTGCTGAACGCTCTCCCCGACGCGCCTCCTGCGGGTGCGTCGAAGTCACGCAGCAGGAGAGCCAGCTCGCGTGCGGGCGCACCCGCTACGACATCGGCAAACGAGGGAAGCGGCCAGGAGCCACCCGTGGAGACGGCGGTCGAGGCACACCTGAGTCCTGAACAATTGCTGCTCGAGGCTCTCGATGCTCGAACACAGTCGAAATAGGGCAGGCGTGACTCGCCGGTCCGCATTTGACCGATGGGAATAGTTCGAGTTATTATTGATCGTTGTGCCTACCCGCTTTGGCGGCGGAGAGTGGCGCATATGGCTTCGATCGTGACGAGTTCGCGATTCGACACGATAAGAAGATTCTCAAGAGATGGGTGACCAAGTGGTTTACGCAGTAGTACGCGCAAGCGGTAGGCAGGAAAAGGTCGAGGTTGGTTCGATCATCACTGTCAACCGAGTAGCTGGCGACGCCAAGGGTAATGTCGAGCTTCCAGCGGTGCTGCTCGTTGACGGTGACAAGATCACGACCGATGCCAAGGCACTTGCCAAGGTGAAGGTCACCGCCGAGGTTCTCAATGACCTTCGTGGGCCGAAGATTGTCATTCAGCGTTACAAGAACAAGACCGGTTACAAGAGCCGCCAGGGGCACCGTCAGGATCTGACGCGCCTCAAGGTCACCGGCATCAAGTAGCAGACTTTCAAACCTCAAAGGAGTAGAGACTCATGGCATCCAAGAAGGGCGTAGGCTCAAGCAAGAACGGCCGCGACTCGAACGCGCAGCGCCTTGGCGTGAAGCGCTTCGGCGGCCAGCAGGTGAACGCAGGCGAGATTCTCGTTCGTCAGCGCGGCACCCACTTCCACCCTGGCGTCAACGTCGGCCGTGGTAAAGATGACACGCTGTTTGCGCTTGCTGGTGGAGCAGTAGAGTTCGGTGCAAAGGGTGGCCGCAAGGTCGTCAACATCGTAGCTGCCGCGTAACACGCGATCGGCAACGGCAAGGCGGGCTTCGGCTCGCCTTTTGTCGTATATGGCCGGAATCCAGTGAATTAGAATTTGTATGATTGCGGCTTCGCGAGCGAAAGAGGAACATTCATGGTGACCTTTGTGGACCAGGTGCAACTGCATCTGCAGGCCGGACGAGGTGGCAATGGTTGCGTCTCTGTCAGACGAGAGAAGTTCAAACCGCTAGCCGGACCCGATGGCGGGGCCGGAGGCAACGGTGGAAGCATAGTGCTAGTTGCCGATCCACAGGTCACCACGCTGCTCGAGTACCATCGACGCCCGCATCGCACCGCCGAGAATGGCGGATACGGTGCTGGCGATTACCGAGCAGGCACGACTGGAGAAGACCTCGTGCTCTCTGTTCCTGTGGGAACCGTGGTGAAGAATGATTCCGGTGAGGCAATCATCGATCTCGATGAGCCAGGCATGCGTTATGTGGCGGCCGACGGTGGGCTCGGCGGTCTTGGTAACCACGCGTTAGCGAGCGCGAAACGCAAGGCACCCGGCTTTGCACTGCTCGGCACTACCGGCAAAGCCAGATCGGTCACGCTTGAACTCAAAACCATCGCTGACGTTGCTTTTGTGGGGTACCCCTCCGCTGGCAAGTCGAGTCTCATTGCAGCGATGAGTGCGGCAAAGCCGAAAATTGCAGACTATCCATTCACTACGCTGCACCCGAACCTTGGCGTGGTGGAAGTCGAAGACCATCGATTCACGGTTGCTGACGTTCCAGGTCTCATCGAGGGTGCGAGCGAGGGGAGAGGGCTTGGGCTCGATTTCCTGCGGCACGTGGAGCGCTGCAGCGCACTCTTGCACGTGCTCGACTGCGCAACGCTCGAACCCGGGCGCGATCCACTCTCAGATCTCCAGATTATTCGTTCGGAACTTGCGGCCTACGAGGTTCCTGACGGACAAGTTCCGCTGCTCGAGCGCCCGCAACTCATTGCCCTGAATAAAATTGATGTACCCGAGGCTCGGGAACTCGCCGATTTCGTTCGCCCCGAGCTCGAGGCAGAGGGATACCGAGTATTCGAGATCTCCACGGTTTCGCATGAGGGTCTTCGCGAATTGGGTTTTGCGCTTGCGGAACTTGTTGAGACCGCGCGAGCTGAACGACTTGAGGAGGAAGCGCGCCCTGAACGCATCGTGCTGACACCGAAGCCGGTTGATAATCGTGCCGGATTCCGAATCGTCACAGAGGGGGGCACATACGGCACCCTGTATCGCGTGCTGGGCGAGAAACCTGAGCGTTGGGTCGAGCAGACTGATTTCGCAAACGATGAGGCCGTCGGATATCTCGCCGATCGCTTGCAGAAGATCGGCATTGAAGATGCGTTGGTGAAGGCAGGAGCAACTGCTGGCTCGACTGTGGTGATCGGGCCGGGGGCTGGCATCGTCTTCGACTGGGAACCCTCGATTTCGAGTGCCGCAGAAGTGCAGGTCGGCGTTCGCGGAAGCGATAATCGCTTTGACGTAAGTGAGCGGCGCACCAACAAGGAACGGCGTACCGCGTACCACGATCGAATGGACGCAAAGGCCGCGGCTCGAGAAGAGTTGGAGCAAGAGCGTAAAGCCGGTCTGTGGGAGTCGGAGGAATGAGTAGCTCGACAGTGAAGCCGCTCGGACCCGCGCTGCTCGGCGCACGGCGTGTTGTGGTGAAAGTTGGATCCTCGTCGGTCAGCGGTGAGAATGCGGCGCAGATTCCGAAACTCGTCGAATCACTCGCACGGCTGCGCGCCGCGGGTGCGCAGGTCATTCTCGTTTCGAGCGGTGCGATCGCAACAGGCGTTCCGTTTCTGAATCTTGAGGAGCGTCCAGACGATCTTGCCACGCAGCAGGCGGCAGCCGCGGTGGGGCAGAACATTCTTGTCAACAGGTACCAGCGAGCGCTCAGCACCCACGACCTCATCGCAGGTCAGGTACTGCTCACCGCGAACGATATTGAGAATCCCACGCACCGAGGCAATGCCCGCCGCTCGCTTGAGCGCTTATTAACCCTTGGGATTCTTCCGATTATCAACGAGAACGATACGGTCGCAACGCACGAGATTCGCTTTGGCGACAACGATATGCTCGCCGCGCTCGTCGCCCGTCTCGTGCAAGCGGATCACCTCGTGCTTCTCTCAGATGTCGATGCGCTATATACGGCCCCGCCTGCGGTCACAGGAGCGAAACGTATTCCGTTCGTGCCATTCGGGGACGTACTCAAAGGAATTGAGATTGGTGCCAGCCAGTCTGGGTGGGGCACCGGGGGAGCAGCGACGAAAGTTCAGGCTGCGAGACTTGCCGCCGAGGCGGCAGTAACTGTGCTGCTCACCGAGACGAAGCTCCTTGCGCCGGTGCTCGACGGATCGGATCACGGTACTCACTTCGAGGCGGGTCCTGAGCCCGTCTAGTCGGTACACTGGGGGTATGTCTCACGATGATGCCTTCATGCAATTGTTGTCGCGCGCCCGTAACGCCTCGAAGGGGCTAGCGACCGCAACGAGCGGTGCAAAGAATCGAGCTCTTGAGTCGATTGCGCAGTCGATTGAAGCTTCGATCGCTGAGATTGTTGCGGCGAACAGGCAGGATATTGAGCGGGGCGTTCAAAGCGGCATGGCAGAGGGGTTGCTCGATCGGCTGACGCTCAATGAAGACCGCATCCGTGGCCTTGCGAGTGCAGTGCGAGACGTCATTGCGCTTCCAGATCCGGTCGGCGAAGTCGTTCGCGGCAGTAAACTTGCAAACGGCATTACGATCAGTCAGGTGCGGGTGCCATTTGGTGTCGTTGGCGCGATCTATGAGGCCCGGCCAAATGTTACGGTCGATATCGCTGCGCTCGCACTGAAGAGCGGTAACGGCGCTGTCCTGCGCGGAGGAACCGCGGCAGAACAGTCGAATGCTGTTCTTGTCAGACTGATACAAGAGGCGATTACCGCGGCAGGGTTGAACGGTGACGCGGTTCAGACGATCGACGCGTTTGGGCGCGAGGGCGCTGAACGCCTCATGCGCGCGCGCGGTTTTGTCGACGTACTCATTCCGCGAGGGAGTGCGGGCCTTATTGCTTCCGTGGTGCAGAATTCGACAGTTCCGGTCATCGAGACCGGGTCAGGTGTCGTGCACGTGTACGTCGACGCAAGTGCTGATGCCGAGATGGCTGAGGCCATCGTGGTGAACGCAAAGACCCACCGTCCGAGTGTGTGCAACGCAGCAGAAACTTTGCTCGTTCACAAAGATGCTGCTGAGCGTTTGCTGCCGAGGTTGCTGAATGCGCTTGAGACCGGCGGAGTCGCGCTGTGGGGTGATGAGCGGGCCCGATCCACATCACAACATGTGCGGGCGGCGAACGACGAGACCTGGGCAACCGAGCATCTGGCGCTCGAGATGGGCGTCAAGATCGTTGACTCGATTGACGAAGCGATCGCGCACATCGACCGGTTCTCGACGCATCACACTGAGGCGATTGTCACGAGTGACTTCGCGAACGCCGAGCGCTTTCTTGCTGAGGTTGATTCGGCCGTTGTTATGGTCAACGCTTCAACCAGATTCACTGACGGTGGCGAGTTTGGTTTCGGCGCTGAGGTCGGGATCTCGACCCAGAAGATGCATGCCCGTGGACCGATGGGACTCGCCGAACTCACGAGCACCAAGTGGCTTGTGCGTGGCACTGGGCAGATTCGCTAACTGATAACGGTAGACTGAACAGTAACCTATTTACTTTCGAGAACAGATCAAGGGGTCTTCATGTCATTTGCAGCCACCATTGCAGCAGCTTCTGAAGGTGCCAGCCACGTCGTGAACGAACTGCCAATGCCTGCATTCCTCTTTGGTGCACTCGTGTTTGTGATCTTCGCGGTCCTCGCCGTTGCCACATATTCATTCCGCGATGTTGCAAATCGCCACGCCGACAAGGCGGCCGCGTACGCTCGCGAACACGGTGAGGCGCAGCAGCACTAATCGTGTCAGCACGGCGACGCGTGGGGGTGATGGGCGGCACCTTCGATCCGATCCATCATGGCCACCTCGTCGCCGCCAGCGAGGTAGCAAAGAGTTTTGATCTCGACGAGGTCGTCTTTGTGCCCACCGGTCAGCCGTGGCAAAAGATACAAGTGTCTGAGAGCGAACACCGCTATCTCATGACCGTCATCGCCACGGCATCCAACCCGCAGTTCACTGTGAGTCGCGTCGATGTGGATCGCAAGGGGGCAACGTACACGGTCGATACGCTTCGAGATCTCCGTGCGCAGATGCCTCATGCAGAACTGTTCTTCATCTCGGGGGCTGACGCGGTGAAACAGATTATCGGCTGGAAAGACGTTGAAAAACTCTGGGATTTGGCACATTTCATCGCAGTATCTCGCCCCGGACACGACCTGTCACTGTCGGGGCTTTCGAGTGATCACGTAAGCTTACTTGAGATCCCTGCACTCGCAATTTCATCAACTGATTGCCGGGAGCGCGTGTCGCGGGGGTACCCGGTGTGGTATTTGGTGCCTGACGGTGTCGTGCAGTACATCGCTAAGCACGGTCTATATTCCGAGGAAGCAACGAACAATGAGTGAGCAAGATCAAGAACGACCG
>JBEBUJ010000069.1:0-10628 GCA_040393365.1 Leucobacter denitrificans | reverse complement strand
GAGACGCCTTCATGCCGCGGGCACGCGCTCCCTCGGACCCCTGTCCGTCAGCTGCTGCGCCGAGGACGGGCCGGCAGAAAAAGCACATGAACGTGGCTCCGACCGACATCGATCCGGTGACCTTTCGATTTTCAGTGTGATCAGGAGTTTTTCTGCACCTTATATATAGGCAGATCGGTAGAAAAACGCTGTTTCAGTCGGTGAGTGTCAGTTAGTTTCAGTTGCTTTTCGCGAAAAGAATGGCCCAACGATGGCCCAACCCCTCAGCATGGATACATCACATCCCCGCTCCAGGATGCACAGCCCGCGGCAGGCTATCGATAGATCGCAAGAGGACGAGTAACCACAGTTGGATACGTAAAGGACTTGTCAGCGTCCGCAATCGCTATCCCCAGACCACTTGCAGCATCCACAAGTCCGTCGAGGGCCTTCGTTACTTGCGCGGCTTCCGCGTCAGTCCGGGGCGCATCGCTCATCGCGCGAATCGCAGCGAGAGTCTCGGTTTGGTGGAGGAGCGATGAGACCTGAAGAACCACCTTGTACTCACCGTCAATGTTTGCCTTATCGCCGACGAAGTGATTGTCGCTCAAGACACCGATAAGAAGTGGCGCTTTCACCCCGAGGGGGTATATGTAAACGAGGTTGGCCATGGCCCCATCCGCACCCTTAAACATGCCCTTTGCCTGATTTGCCTGTTTCCTAAGCTCTCCCAGCTGTGCGGTCTTCACCTTAAAAAACGAATCAGGCTTATTCGCGTTGTCCACATACGAGATATACAAGGCAAACACTTTGTGGATCGGAGCGAACTCGACTCTCGCTCGAACCTCCAACGTGTCTCCCACTTCTAGCTCGTTCCTGGTTTCCTCGTCCCAACCAGTAAGTTCGCCCAAGCCGTCTTCGGACTTCAGATACTGATACCAAGCTTCGAACGCCGAGAAAGCAGTGCGCGTACGCACGAGGTTTGCGGTGACGTCAGCAGTTTTCCCTTTCTTGGCGGCGACCTTAGCCGGGCCATATCCAAGAGTGGCGTCAAAGCCGGAGTCTTTTACCGTCTGGGATTGCTCGATGATCTCATCGACTTTTCCCGACTCCATAGCGCTCAGGGCGTTAACGATTGCAGAGTCATCCAGATATAGGAAATCTCGATGCAGATGCTTCTTCGGCTTCTTGTAACCGCCCATGGCTTCAATACTACCGTTCGGCCACATGGAGGATCAGGCCAGCCGAGACCTACGGTCTCACTATCTATCTACCAGAATCGGGTAACGCAAAGTAGGATTAAGTCATATCGAAAGCGAGGCTCGATCATGCGCACCACGAAGCAGCTCAGCATCACTCTCCCCAACAGCATGGCTGACGCGCTCAAAGAACGCGTCGCGTCCGGCGCATACGCCAGCGAGAGCGAGGTCGTCCGTGATGGCTTGCGCGCACTCTTCGCGCGCGACGAAGCAGTCGAGAACTGGCTGCGCACCGAGGTCATCGCCTCCGTCGAAGAGCTGCGCGCTGATCCCTCGCGGGCTATCAGCTCAGAGGAGATGCGCGCCGAGCTCTCCCGCTGGCACGCTGAGCGCCTTGCAGACAGCTCCTCGTGACGCATCAGGTCGTCTACTCACCGCGCGCCCATAGACAGTTACGCGCGATCTACGATTGGATCGCGGGTGAAGCTGGGCCGGAAATCGCACAGCGATTCGTGCTCTCGATCTATGACTACTGCGACGCTCTGACGGACTTCCCACTCCGGGGTCGGGCTCGGGATGACCTGTCGCCCGGGATGCGAGTGATCGGATTCCGTCGACGAGCGATGATCGCGTTCCTCGTCACTGACGACAAGGTCGAGATTCATGGCGTCTACTACGGTGGCAGCGACTACGAGGCTCTGATCCACGACAGTCTCGACTGAGCTCTGATTACAGCCCGAGACCACGATCACCGCGTCGAGACCGCGCGCTCGAAGGTTCTCGGTTGGTTGCGCCGTGCAACCGTCGTGCTCGGTCGGCGGCGAGTTGCCGGGCTTGTTTTGCCGCTGCCCGCTTCGCTTCGATCAGTGCGGCCGCTTCCTCTGGCGGCAGGGCGCGCAGTCTCCCAACTTCGCGGCGGGTCTCCGTCGCCTGTACGTGCGCGTCGCGGGCTTCACGTTCGGGGCGGATGAACCTGGCTCGTATCGGGTCGCGGCGCACCCGTTCGGCTCCCAGCTCTTGCGCGAGTAGTGCGAGGCGTTCGCGGTCGTGCCGCTTACTGAGTGCCGCCTGATCGGCCCGCGCAGCGGCGAGGCCACGGGCGGCGTCGACCACGCGCGGGTCGTCCTCAGTGTGCCGCCTGGCGGCTGCGGTCGCCCACTCGGTGAGGCTGTCGCCGTGGCGCGGTGGCCTTCCCCATGTGTCGCGCACCCGCTCGCGTGCCGCGCGGGTGCGCTCGGCTGCCGCCTGGTGCTCCTGTCGTGCTCTGCGTCGCGCGAACCTGCCCGACGTGGCGAGCCGTTCCGATGTGGTGCTCTCGGCGGTGACGGCTGTGAGGTACATTTCACCGTCCTTGACGGCCTGCGGCACCAACTCTGCGACGACCTCAGAGCGGGCCTGGGCTGTGTGGGTCTCAGCGGCGCGGATCGCCTCGGTACTCTGCTCGTCCTGCGCCTTGTGCGTGGCGTACTGCTGGTCGAGGCGTTCCGCGACCCGCTCCCACTTCTCGGCCTTTCGCTCGGCGCGCTCAGCCTCGCGCACGAGACGGGTAACCTCGTCGTTGACGAGCTTCACAGGGCCCTCACTCACGAGGCCGCGCACCGCTTCGGCTACGCGCTCGGTCGCGTCGGCGAGGCCACGGTCGGCGCGGTCGCGTTCCATCGCCTCGATGAACTGCTGCCGTGCGTCGGTCATATTCTCCGCGACGACGTGCAGGGTGTTCGTCTCGCGGCCGCGGGTCATGCCGACATAGACCGCCGCGCCGCCCATCTGATCGCCAAGAACGGTGTGCGAGGCGGGCACGGTCACGCCCTGCACTCCGTAGGCGGTGGCGGCGTAGGAGAGGTGGGTGTGCTCGCGCACATACTCGGCGGGCAGACGCAGCGAGTGCTCGCGTTTGCGGCTGCTGTGTGCGTCGCGCACCCACAGCGACCCATCTTGCTCGACGTGTTGCACGATCCACTGTTGCCGGTTCGCCACACTCAAGTCGGTGCTGTTCTTGCGCGTCTGAATCAGGTCACCGCGCCCGATGCTCAGCCCGTCGCTGCCCGTGGTCGTGGTGGTGTCGTCGACGAGACTCGTGCGGGCGCGTTCGTCTCGGATGTGGTCATTCAGCCGTGCCGCTTCATCGTTCGATGCCACGGTGACGGCCTCGCTGTCTTGCCTGCTCGTGGCGAGGTGTTCCCGCAATTCATCGGCGTTGCCGTGCAGTCGGATCAGCCCGAGTTCGCGTAGCCGGTCGAACACCTCGCCGGGGTTACGGCGGTCGCGCATCTGCACGGTGACTTCGGCGTATTCGGGGTCGGTGAAGCGGTGTACCTCGGCCATGTCGAACGTGCGGCCCCGGAGTTGCGCGGCTATGTCGAGTACGCCGCCCCTGCCGACTGCGGGCAGTTGCGCGCGATCACCGACCAGTGCGAGGGTCGCGCCCGTTTCGGCGGCGACGGTGAACAGGGCGAGTGCGGTGTCTTGGTCGAGCATCCCGGCCTCGTCCACGACGATCCGCTCGCCCTGACGCAACTGTGCTGCTTGTGGCGGGCCGGTATAGGTCGTGCCAATCATCGGATCGGTGTCGCCTACGGCGAGTCGAGTCCATACGCCGTCAGCGTTCCATCGCCACCCGTGCGCGTGGACGAGGGCGGCGACCGATTCGGCGGGCACGCCGAGTTCCTGGTGCGCAACCTCTGCGGCACGCTTGGTCGGAGCAACCACCCGCACGCTGCCGCCATGCTGTTCGGTGGCGCGGATCGCAGTGGCGAGCATCGTGGTCTTGCCTGCTCCTGCGGCGCCCTCCACGATCACCAGCGGATCAGACGAGGCGACAGCTGCGGCCGCGGCGAGCTGGCCAGGATCGAGTTGCTGCCCGAGTACGGCCGCATGCTCGCGCACGTCAACGTGCTCCGGATCCCGCTCAGGTATGCGGGCGGTGATGAGGTCGCGCAGCTCCGTCTCAACCTGCACCACCCGCAAACTCGTGAGATGCGCCACATGCTCCGGCGTCACGGAGTCAGGTGGTAGGACCGAGAAGCAATCCTCGAGCGCGAGCGCCGTCGCAACCGCAATCAACTCGTGGAGTTCATCGGGGGTTGCGCGCACCCCTGCCTCGGTAATGATCCGGGTGGCGTGCTCCTGCACGGTGTGGCGAGTCCACGCCGACTCAGCGGCGGCGCACCGATCCAAAGCACGCGACGCAATCCGCTGCACCGAGAGGTCATCCGGTGATACCGGCACACGCGTCGGCCTGCGGGTCAGGCGATCGGGGTCGTAGCCAGCCTCGCGGAGCTCGGTCAGCCAGGCTTCCTCTTCCCTCAAAGTGGAGGGCTTCTTCGCGGGGCGCTCGTGCACCCACGCCTGCGCAGTCAGCCGCGACGAGACGACCGGCCCCATCGTCTTCCCAGGCCGCGCGGCCTCCCATGCGGCTTCGAGCCGCGCCAGGTTCTTCCGCACCTGCTCGCCACGCTTCGACATGAGCGAGTTGAACGGCTCGAGTTCGGTGACTTCGCCGGTCGCGGGGTCGAGAGTGAGACCGGGACGGTCGAGTACTTCCGCGAGTTCGGGGCTGGCCGCGATCACGGCAGTACCGAGGGCACGGATCGCGCCCTGTTGCCGGAATAGCGCAGCGGTGTCCAGGCCGCACCATTTGCCCGCCGCCCAGATTCTTGTGCCGATCTGCGTGTGGATATGCCGGTGCGGATCACCGGCCCGGCTCGTTCGGTGCGTGATGCCGACGACCTGCATGTGCTCGACCGGCACGACCTCTTGCTTTCCGCGCGGGCCGACACGAGTCACCGAGTGCTGGGCAAGCCACCGCTGAATCTCCGAGAGTGCGTCCTGCTGCGCCATATCCAACGCTTCGGATACCTCGGGATGCAGCGCCGCAGCAATCGACAGGCTCTTGGGAGTGTTGATGACCATTTCCGCGAACCTAGGCGACCCCTGCCGATCCGACCCCGCCAGACGAGGCTTTCCCATCTGCTCGCCAGTATCAGAATTGATCCAGTCCACCCAACCCGCGTACTCATCAGCGGTCAACTCCCGACTACTCGCTGCCTCACCCGAGGCGTCGAGCACCGTGTACTGAACCGCGGTGCTGTCAGACAGGTAGTAGTCGTCAGCACGCGAGCGGTCGGCCTCGACATAACGCAGCGCATCAGCCCCGGTACCCCGGAACAGGATTACGCCGCCCTGCATCGCGACCACCTGCCTATATCATGTTCTTGCAACTACCTACTGTAGCATACGTTCATTCAATTCAAAAGCGTCATGTCTCAGGACATAGTGGACAGTTCTGAATCAAGTCACGATGGTCACTTCCAGGGCTCGACGTGAGTCGCGGAAAAATCGCACAATCTGCCTCATGGCAGCTGTGGCAATGAGATCCGGTACTACAGCACGCCACAGCTACGGTCGCGGGCAGGAGTCGCAAGTATTCTTGAGGGGTGACACTTCGGGAGTATCTACAGGAAGACGGCAACGGAAAGTATGCCCCGTACGTCGTTCCTGATTTGGTGCCCCCTGGTGGCGAGAAGGTCGAGTTGCTTATTGTGCTGGAATCCCCGCACATCGATGAATTGCAAACTGGTAAACCACTATCTGGAAGTGCTGGCTGCTCCGCACTGAAGTTTCTAGCGCCAGCGGCGTCATCAAGAGAACCGCTTGGTCCATATATCGCTCAGCGCCACGGTATTGGCGATTTTCGAGTTGCTATCGTCAACGCGAGCCCGGTCCCGCTGCAAGTACAGGCGTACCTAAAGAGCGATCCGTCGCCAATTCTCCCGGCATCTGATTGGGCAACCATGCTCGCAATCCAAGGATCACAGGCGAGTTCCATCTCAGGGCTTCGTGTCATCGAACAGCAGGCCGCAAACCGCCTACTTATACCTGGACTTCAGAGGCGCGTTAACATGTTTGAGTTTTCAAGCACTGCAACAGTTTTCACGTCAGGCGCATTCGCCCAACGTAGCTGGAAGGAGGTTAAATTACTGCAACCGACTGTCGCTCTGCAAATCCCTCATCCCTCAAGAAATCTCTGGCAGAGAACCATGACTTCGCCTTGCAATACGAAAAACGCCGAACTGCGGCGTCTTGAGCACAAGAAGAACTTGCTGGAGCTTCAGTCGTCATTCGCTGCCAACATTAGCTGAGCCAACAAACTCATTCACAGAGGTTCCCCGCATCATTGTCCCCGAGATCAAGCGAACACAGATCTCAGGCCAGAACCTTCGACTTACCACGTGACTCTCACGGTTTTGGCATCCTTGATGCTCGCACCTTTGAGGTTAGCTCCCTTTAGCGATGCACCAGTAAAGTCAGTATTCTTTAACCTCGCACTGGTGAAGTCCGCACCATCCAAGTTCACGTTCACGAATTCCGCATAGAACAGATTTGCGCCAGAGAAGTTGAGAGTTGCTCCATCCAACCGTGCGCCGGAGAACTTAGCAAAGCTCAGGTCGGTGCCACCAAGGTCAAGAGAAGCATCAGTAAGGTTCGCCTTTACTAGGCATGCGCTCTCTAGCCGAGCAGCATTGAAAACCGCCCCTCTGAGTGATGCGCCGGTGAAGTCAGCATTCTTCAGATTTGCTTGCGTGAAGTCCGCACAATCCAAGTTCACGTTCACGAATTCCACATGGAACAGGTTGGCACGATTGAAATTCAGAGTCGCACCGTCCAACCGCGCCCCAGAAAACTTAGCAAAACTCAGGTCAGTGCCACCAAGGTCAAGAGAAGCATCAGTCAGGTTTGCTTTCTTAAAGCATGCACTCGATACCCTCGCGCCATTGAAATTAGCTCCCTTTAGCGATGCACCAGTAAAGTCAGTGTTGCGAAGGTCGGAGCCTGAGAAATCGGCACCATCAAGATTTGCTCCAACAAAATTCATCCGGCGAAGATCGGATTCGGAAAAATCCAACCCTGACGCAAGCTCCTCGTCTTCAAGGTCTTCCAATCCAGCTTGATCACCTTGATTAAGTGGCTCAGCTTCGGACTCAGCCAGTTCTTCGGACACAACCTTGAACGAGGGCTCAGGCTTGCCAGATTCCACTTGCGTATTGATTTCAATAAACTGACCATAAGATGACAGATCGACTTCTGACCGAAGAGACTGTATGTCACTCGCCACAGCCGCATCAATAGGTTCACAGACGCGGAACATCGTATCTAGGGCGCGCCAGGCATAGTCACTTTCGTGGTCTTTGCCGGCGAGGTGCTTGTTAGCGTTTCGCACTGGGATCAGCTCGAATGCCCAGCCTCGGTGTCCTCGACCCAACTTCGATGCAAAAATACGGGGCCAGTGTTTCGTTAGAAGAAGCAAGCATGTACTGATATCAATGGATTCCGCACCCGATTCAACAGTTGCTGACTCCGGAAGGTGCCTGTGCCGCCGAACATCTTCAATCGTTGGCGCCTTCTCGTACGTGAGAACTTCGAGCACACCTTCGACCCACCAGTCGTCACCGTACTTCTCCGCGATTCCCTCACAAACAAAGCGCGAGAGCGGTGTCCTAAGGAGCCCCAGCCCGGAAGCAACCAACTGCTCATTCACTGCCACGTTGCCACCTTCTTGACTTAGCCGCCCAAATGACGGGCCAGCTATTAGCGCCTCCCGATCTGTACTCAATTTTGGCAGAACGTCTGCAGGGTTCGGCATCAAATGCTGTGGGAGAGTCAACCTACTTGCCCTTCCCCGTCTTCTTCATCGAGAAGCTTCCGTTCGCATGCTGCACCTTTGTATAGCCGCCGAATGACGCGCCAGAACCAGATTTCTGGTGGAGGCGTGCGGCACTGACCGACTTTGACGAGGAGCTCTTTCCGCTGTACCCACTGCGACTGCTGTTGCTCTTTCCCATGTTCTTTTCCTTTCAACTGGATGAGCGAAATATTCCAGTTTCGGGAAATGGCTGGCAAATGTCAAGCCCAAGTTTTTCGCAGGCACTGAGCCAGCTACATCTAGCTGGCAGAGCAACTGATACGAACCAAGTAGTAAGGCGCCGCCTATCCCGCGCGGCCTCGGCGGCCGGGAGGGAGGAGGCCACGGCTGCGAGCTTTGGCAACCCAGCCCTGTGCGGTGCTGAGCGCGACACCGTTGATGTCGGCCATCGTTGCTGAGGGGTTCTGATCACCCTGCCCCGAGAGCTTGCCGTGCTGCAACGCGACGAGCTCGTAGAAGTCGGGCACCTGCTTCGGGTTGCCGAGCGGCTTCAAGAGGTCGCGGTCACTGATCTTGCGGCCACTCGGAAGCACAATCTTGTTGCCGGTGACGGTGGCGACGCGCTTCATCGCGAACAGGCGCTTGTTGATCGCAGCCTCGATCTTCGCCGTCGGGAGCTCCCGTAGCAGGTGACTCGTGATGGGGTCGCCCGGTCGCCACGGCAGATAGATGACACCCGTGATGCGCACTTCTTCGGGAGTGGCGTAGAGCTGCCGCTGCAAGCGGATCATCACCCGTGTCGCCGTGCCCTCGTGCTCGATGTACCGCCAGCGACCGTCAGCGGTTTCGTTCTGACCAGAGGCGTTGTCGCCCACGGCCTGGTCGTCGTAGCCGAGCACACGGTCGATCTCATCGCTCGCATCATCGGGGCGCTCGCCCGGAAAGCGGGAAGCGAGATGCCAGCCCGCGGGCAGGTCAGCCTGCGTGAGCAGCCCGTCTGCGCTCTGATCCCCCGGCCGGGACGTGGGTAGTGCCATGCGCACGAGTCTATCGGAAACACACCCTTGTCTCATGTAGTTGCGGTTACACGCTGCTTGTGTTCTAATATCAGGTACTCGCAAGAACACTAGTTACTGATTGCGTTCACCCGCACCCGATGAAAGGAAAGGGCATGACCGAGGCGACGACCCAGACGGACTACCTCACGCGCGCAGAGGCCGCCGCGAGATGCCGGGTGCCGCTGCCGACGTTCGACAAGCTGCGCCGCGAGGGCCTGATCCCCGAACCGGATGCCGAGGTGGGCAAGCACAAGCTCTGGCGGGCAGACACGATCGATGAGTTCCTCGAAGTCGGCGGAACGAGACGCTGATGGCCGGCCGACCGTCGAACTCTTCCCCGTGGCGCATCGAGCCGAAGACGGGTCGACCGCTACCCGAGGGGATACGGTGGCGGGCAGATCGCAACCGCTATCAGATTCGCGTGACGGTCACCGATCTGGCGGGGAACAAGCAGCATCGCTCACGCATGTTCCTCACGCTCGCCGAGGCGAAACGGGAACTGGCGAAAGAGATTGCTGGCCGTAACCCAAACGCGGGCATGACGCTCACCCAGTGGCACGAGCGCTACTGGCCCGCCGTCGCCGCGTCGGTACGCGTCGGAACGGCGCGCGGGTATGACGTGTCGTGGCGCAAGCGGGTGCAGCCGACCCTCGGCGATAAGAAGCTCGAAGACATCACCTCGCCGCTCATCGAATCGGCGATGGTGTCATGGGCGGGTTCATCTTCGATCAAGGTGGATTCGCTCGCGGTGCTCAGCCGCTTGCTCGACGGCGCACGCCGGGCGAGGATCATCGATTACAACCCGGCACGCGAGGTGAAGCGCCCGAGCCAGGATACCTCGGTGTCGCCGACCTCGCGGGCGCTCACCGTGAGGCAGATCACGAAGATGCTCGAACTCATCGAGCCGGGCGTCTATCGCCGCTACGCGGCAGCACTCGTGTTCACGGGAATGCGTGCAGGCGAGGCAACCGCGATGCGGGCACGCGATGCCGACTTGCAGCAGGGCATCCTCCGCGTCAGTCGCAGCTTCTCTCCCGGTAAGCACGGTGAGCTGATCGAGCAGAGCCCGAAGAGCCACAAGGAACGAGAGGTGCCGGTCACAAACCAGCTACGCCCCTACGTTCTCGAAGCAGCCAAGGGCAAGGAGCCCGACGACCTGCTGTGGGCCGGGCCGAACGGGGGCAGGCTCACCGCCCGGAACTTTCGCCGCGCGGTTGAGTGGGAGAAGATCAAGACCGCACTGCGCCGCCCAGACCTGCGCGTGCACGACCTCCGGCATACCTTCGCTACGATCCTCTTCGATGCCGGAGCATCCGCCCCGGACGTTCAGGCAGTGCTCGGGCATTCGAGCCTGCAAGTCACCGAACGCTACTCACGTGCCCGCGAGGGCGTCGCGCGGCGAGCAGGATCGGTGCTCGATGGACTCTTCGAGTCCGACAAGCCGAAGCCCAAGAAGAACGGTAGGGCTGGCGAGGCGAAGACGCCGCGCCGCAACCGTGCGATCCCGAACCCCTACGACCCGTTCGCCGATCCATTCGGCAGCAACTCTGGCCGCCGCAATGGCCCAAATTTGGCCCAAGGTCATCGAGGGCTCGGGTTGTGAGCCTCAGAAGTGGCCTGGTTTCAACTCGCTGCGCTCGCTCAATCAGCGGCGACGGAACAGCCAGAACCACCATCTGGCCAGGGAAAACAAGCGAACCCCCAAGAGTAGAAGCCTCTTGAGGGTTCAGTAACGGTGTAATAGCCGCT
>JBEBUJ010000068.1:0-10655 GCA_040393365.1 Leucobacter denitrificans | reverse complement strand
ATACGTCGGCGAGCCGTCAACATAAGGTGTCGCTGGGCCGCCAACGCCGCCAACGAGAATCTGGTTCACGTACGCGCTACCGTTGCGTTCGTCTATACCCGAGATTACGGATTTCGCGGGTGCTTGACCAGCAGCTCCCTCAGCGGTGCCATACCCGTCTTCGATCTGGGAGAACGCGGCCTGCGCAATGTTCACGATCCGGTCGGCAAGGTTCGTGGTACCCGACGAGCAGGAGTATGGATGTTTCGGTACACCGACCGCGCACCCATCACGAAGCAGTACCTCGACGCTGCGGAACGTGCCCGCGTTGCTCGGAAGGTTTTCGGGGATACCCGAGAGGATCCCCGCGAGCGCGGCTCCGGTGGCGGTAGCCCTCGTAAGGTTCAGGCCGTTCGGAAGGTTGTCGGGGTTGTCCCGAAGGTCGATCGAGATCTTGCCATCTTTTGGCTTGACCTGAATTGTTGCCTGCAGTTGCACGCCATCGGGTCCGGTGCCCGGGAAGGGGTCGTGCGACGAGGTTCCGTGCAGCGTGCACTCCGGCATCGTCTCGATCGCGCTCACTGCGAGTCGCTCTGAGTAGTCGAACCAGGCGTCTACGAAGTCGACGAGATCCTCGACACCAAACTTCTCCGCGAGCTCCTGAATGCGGCGCTCGGCAATGCGCGAGGCACCTACCGAGGCAAGGTAGTCGCCGTACCACTGATCGGGAACACGAATGCGCGCACGGCACATGCGAACAATGTCATCAATATCGGTGTAATCACGCTGCACACGAACGCAGGGGAAAATCAGAGCACCCTCTTCGTACACATCTCGGGCCGTCGCGTAAAAGGTCGTGGGCAACGAATTGCCGCAGTCTGCCTGGTGCGCTTTCGTGACCGCGGTGAATAGGTGACGACCCTCAAGGAAGATCGGCACCAGGATGCAGTGATCGGCCGCGTGCGAGTTGCCGCGATATGGATCATTGTGCAGAAACGCGTCGCCCTCACGGATGTCTTGGTGAAGCTCAATCATGTCCTCACCGAGCGGGCCGGCTCCGAACACGTGCACCGGCACACCCTCTGCCGCAGCGAGGAGCTGATTATCGGCGGTGAGCACCGCGCATGAGAAGTCTCGCGCAGTATTGATAACGGAGGATCGCGCGGAGCGCAGCAGGCCATTCGTCATCTCGCGCACAATGCCGTCGAATGCATTCGCGAGAACTGACAGCTTCACGGGATCAAATTGGCGCGTCATTGTCACGCCTCCTTCCGGTTCAGGTAGATGTTGGAACGAGCGTCAAGGTTCGCATCCCACTCGGGTGGCACCACGATCGTGGTCGTCGGCTGGTCGATAATCGCCGGACCTGAGATGTGCTGGCCCGGAGAGAGCGTCACCCCTCGGTACCTTGGAGTCGAGTACGGAGATCCACCAAATACGATCTCGTCAGTGCGGTGCACTTCGCTTTCAATACCAACATGCTCGGCGTCCTTGAGCTGTTCGTGCCGTGGAATCTCTACGCGAACACCCCAGGTAATGATCTCCACTCGGCTCGCACTGTCGTGGGTACCGTTGCGTCGATCGTGCTCGGCGTGGAACGCCTGCTCGATGGTCTCGGCAGCTCCACCCTGTGGGTCGGGCGCGCTATCGAGGTACACGCGAAGGTCCCATGCCTGCCCCGGGTAGCGGGCATCAACGAAGTACGAGAATTCTGCGTCGTTGCTTACGTGTGTGAAACGCTGAGCGAACGTTTCGGCCTTCGCGGTGAGCTCGGTGACCGCAGTCTGTGCGGATCCCGCATCAAAGTTGCGCGTGTCATTGTGCAGGGGCGAGAGAAACTCAGTGGCGATTGGTGCGCGGTGCGCGCCATAGGCCGCGAGCACACCAGCGGTCGCAGGTACAAGCACTGTGTCGGTCTCCAAAATGTCCCCGATGAGCGCTGCTACCATGGCACCGGCTCCGCCACCTGCCACCATGAGCGCGCCTCGCGGATCCACACCCTGCTCAAGTGCTGCTTGGCGGGTTGCAGTTGCCATCTGGTTGCCCGACACATCGAGGATCGCCTGGGCTGCCTGCCTCAGGTCCATACCGAGCGGTTCAGCAACGCGCGATTGGACGGCTCGAATTGCGGCATCACGGTCGAGCGTGAAGCCTCCTTCGAAACCCTCGACGTCGAGATAACCAAGCACGACACACGCGTCGGTCACGGTCGGTTCCACGCCGCCCTTGCCGTACGCGGCCGGTCCCGGCGTGCTTCTCGCGCTTTGGGGTCCGACTCGTAACAATCCACCACCGTCGATCCAGGCGATGCTGCCGCCTCCCGCTCCGATGCTCGAGACCGCGACCGATGAGAGACCAGTGAGGTGACCAACGAATGGTTCGCCAAGCCAGGCCTCTCGAGTGTGTCGTACGACGCCCTTTTCAACGAGCGAAACGTCGAATGTCGTTCCGCCCATGTCGCACACAACGACAGTTTCACGATCCGGCGCAGCCGCAGCTCCGACGAGCGGTGCCATCGAAGGACCTGAGTTGAGAAGCAAGACCGGACGGTCCAACACATCCTCAGCATCAAGCACCGCACCCTCGGATGTCACGACGAGCAGGTCACCCGCGAAACCGTACTTCACCAGGTCTTCGCGAAGGTTACCCAGGTGGTCCGCCATGAGCGGCTTCAGCGATGCGTCAATTGAAGCCGCTGACGCGCGACGGTACTCGCGAATCGTCGGGTTGGCATCGTTCGACAGGGTGTAAGGCACACCAGGCAGAATCTCCTTGATGAGCTCGGCGATCCGCTGCTCGTGCGCGTCGTTGATGATTGACCACAAGCATGCGACCGCGATTGCCTCGATGCCAAGATCTGCGAGCGAATGCAGTACGGAACGCACCTGTTCCTCATCAAGGGGAACGAGCACCTCGCCCTCGGCGGAAATCCGCTCAGTGATCTCGAACGTGAGGTGGCGGGGAATGTAGGGAGGTGGATACGCCGCCTTCGAGTCGAAGGCGTCACGGCGCCCGCCCTCACGAAGCAGGAGCGTGTCGGCAAACCCATCGGTAACGAGAAGTGCGGTCTTCGCAACCTTGTTCGTGAGCACTGCGTTCGTTGCGTGGGTGGTGCCGTAGACAATCACGTCAGCATTGCGCAGCACCTCGTCTCCGCTCCAGCCCACGGATTCTGCAGCGCGGTGCACGGCTCCCTCGAACCCAGTGAAGACTCGGTCATAGGTGGTGAGGGCCTTGCCGACCGCCATATCACCGCTGTTGTTACCTACGACAACGTCAGTGAAGGTGCCGCCCGTATCGACGGCAATACGGTAGCGGGCCGATGACTCGGATTCGCGGACTTCGGTGTTACTCATTTTCAACAGTGCTTTCTTCAGAATGTGACGCTTGTACAGGGCCGGCTTAGGGCACACGGACTCTATTTCGAAGCGTGCCGACGCGACCCACCTCGACTTCGACGGTGTCTCCCGGTTGCAGCCATACCGGCGGGGTACGCTTTGCCCCAATTCCCGCTGGTGTTCCGGTGGCGATGATGTCACCGGGCGCGAGTGACATGAAACTCGAGAGGTACGCAATTATTTCTGCGATCGGGAAAATGTGGTGTCGAGTGTTCGACCGTTGCATCTCAACCCCGTTCACGCGAGTCGCGATGTCAAGTGTTTGTGGATCCCCGACCTCATCCAAGGTGACGATCTCTGGCCCCCACGGTGTCGATCCATCGACTGATTTGCCTGCAAGCCACTGCGTGCCGCGGTACTGCATGTCTCGCGCGGTGATGTCGTTGAGCGGCGCCAAGCCCGCCACGTAGTCGAGAGCCTCTGCTACGTCAACGCCACGTGCTGCTCGTCCGATCACAACGGCGACCTCTCCCTCGAAATCGAGGTTCTCGGTGAGGTCAGCTCCCCAAATCTCATCATCTGGTCCGATGAGACTCGTCGCGAATTTCGCGAATAAGTCTGGATACTCGGGCAACGCGCGACCTGTTTCGGCGACATGATCCTTGTAGTTCAGTCCGACACAGAGCACCTTTGCGGGGTCTGTCACCGGGGCCAGTAGACGCACGGATTCACGTTCTCCAACGAGTGCGTCTTCGGTACGGGACGCCAGTCCCGTTAGCTCTGCGGCGAGCGCGGGAAGCACAGATCCATACAGCTCAAGGAACTCACGAACGGAGTCGGTTGCTCCGAACTCCGCGCCCTGTGACGACCCGAGCAGCGTCTCGAGATCGTAGACCGAGCTTTCAATTACAATTCCCGCGCGATCTACGGCATCGCTTTCATATGTGACCAACCTCATGCCGGGTCATCCTTTCTCATTCTGACGAGCAACATCGAGTACTGCTTCCACGACGATTTCTGCTACCTCGGCCACCACTGACTCACTCATTGGGGTTGACAATGAAAGCAAGTTCGCAGGCGAGCCAACGAGACCACGCTCATACGTCGCCCACCACAGTTGGTGCTGAATGTCTTCAGAGACCTTCTCAGCACCCTTGGGAACCGCGCGAAGAAGTGAACCGCGCCCACGAATCTCCCACCCGGCGTCAGCAATCTTTGCATTCATCGAGGTACGCACCGCATTTCCGAGGCCATTGATGCGTGCGACCTCCGACTCTGTAAAGAGCCTCAATGACGCCGCACCTGCAGCCATGGTCACCGGGTTGCCCGAGAATGTACCCCCGTGTGGGAGGCTTCCCGGGACAGTTGGATCGACTTCGCGCATGAGTGACGCGAGTCCGGCCACTGCGCCAACGGGGAGACCCCCGCCGATGAGCTTGCCCGTGGTGAGCAAGTCGGGAGTGATACCGTATTCTCCGCTCAGACCGCTGAAGCCCAGGCGGAGACTGATCGTCTCGTCGATGATGAGCACGATTCCGTACTTTGTTGCGAGCTCGCGCGCGGTACGTACGAACTCTTTCGAAATACCAATGAGGCCAGCGCGGTTTGGGAGCAAGTCGAGAATAATCGCTGCGTATCCGTCTGGATCCTGTTCGACCGCCTCGCGAAGGTAGTCCGCGTCATTGAGCGGCACCGCGGTGACGTCTTTAATGACTCCCTGCGGTATGCCTCGGGTGTAGGTCGGGCCGCCGGGCACGAGGGCTACCTCGGAAGTGCCGTGGTAACCACCCTTTGTAACGATGACTCGCTCGCGAGCGGTGCTCGCACGCGCGACTCGAATGGCCGTCATGACCGCTTCGGTTCCAGAGTTTGCAAACCTCACCTGATCGAGCGCAGGAAAGCGAGAGAGCAGAAGTTCAGCAAGATCCCATTCGTAAAGATTCGGGATGCCCCAGCTTGCTCCCTCCGAAAGCGCGATTGTCGCGGCTGACGTGATCTCTGGGTGCGCGTTTCCGTGGATGAGTGAGGTGAAGTTGTTGTTCGCGTCGATGAGCTCGCGACCCCGATCATCCCATACGCGGTAGCCCGCGCCTCTCACCGCATACGGGCTCGGTGCGCCTGTGTAGTAGGTTGATCGACCGTATCCGCCTGGAAGCAGTGGGTACCCTCTGGGTCCTTTCCTCAGGTGCGGATCCACAGTGATAGCCGTCGCGTCGATGGTCGATGCCTTTGAAATTACGTTCACGTTACAGGTCTCCGAATTCAGTTCAGTTCACAAGATCGATGAGCGGTTGCCCGGTGAGCGCGAGGCGTGCGCGCTCGACGGCGCCCTCTTGCAGCGCCCCGGTGGATCGGGTTGAACGCCAGGCGATGTGAGGGGTGAAGACTGTGTTGGGTGCCGAGCGGAGAGGGTGATCAGCGGCAACCGGTTCATCCGCGAAGGTGTCGATTCCGGCTCCAGCGATGTGACCAGAGATAAGGGCCTCAGCGAGCGCCGCCTCATCAATCAGTCCACCACGAGACACATTCACCACGACTGCGCGCTCGCGCATGCGCGCAAGAACGTCACCCGAGATGAGGTGCTTCGTCTCAGCGTTGAGTGGCAAATGAAGCGTGACAATGTCGGAGTTCTCAAGAATGTCAGTGAGATCTGCCATCGGAACAAAGCTCTCGGTGACGAACGGATCGTACGCGCGAACCTTGGCGCCCACCGCATGATACATCCGCGCAACGTGCTGCCCGATCCGCCCCATCCCTACGACACCGACTTCGAGTTCCGAGAGCACTGGCGTATCGTAAGCGATTGTGCCGTTCCAACCGCCCTCACGAATCGCTGCATCGCCGGTCGGAAGCCGCCTGGCGAGCGCAAGCCCCATGGCAAACCCATGCGAGGCTACTTCCTCAGAGGCCGTGCCCGGAACAATCGAGACCGGAATATTGGCCTCGGTCGCGGCTGCGACGTCAATGTTGTCGTACCCAATGCCATAGCGGATCACCGCACGGCACTTTGTCATGAGGGGAAATTCATCTGCGGTGAGTTTTACGTAGGGGGTAACCATCGCGACTTCAGCGTCGCCAAGGCCCGCGCGAAACTCTGCAACGTCTGTTGCCGCTACAAGTTCATACCCGAGTTCCCGCGCGAGAGCGTGTTCACGCTCCAGATCTGGGAAGTGGTGGGGGGCTACAAGGATCGTCCCCTGTTGGTCGCGCGACATCTGCTACCGTCCTGTCCTGGTCCTGCATTCACCGTCCGAACCTGCTCCACTGCGGGTTCGGGGAGTATGAACTAGTTCACCGCGACTTTCAGAGTTTCATCCGTACCAGATCGATACACATGCCGGGGCACGCAGAAAGGTCCGCGTGGCGACTAACGACCACGCGGACCCTTGACCGACAGGAGCTAGAGTTCAAACCCTCGGCTACGGAAATAATCCATTCGGCGGTAGAGCGTTGAGCGCCCGATCTCAAGCATCTCCGCGGCGAGCCTGCGGTTGCCCTCTGCCTCTTGCAGCGCGTTGCGTAGTTCACGGAGCTCTGCATCTTCGAGCCTTGAAAGCCGCCCGTTAGTAAGTGCGAGCTGGAAGCCTTGGGGCAAGTCATCTACCGTAGCTTCACCACCTGTTGCCCGCTCAACAACGTTCGAAATCACCGCTTTGAGTTGATCAATGTTTCGTGGCCAGTCCGCATCCGTCAGGGCCGAAAGCAGACGCCTGGAGAGCGTGCATCTTCCGAGCTCATTCGCGATTGCCGTGGCGAGAATAGGAATATCCTCGCGTCGAGTACGAAGTGGCACGGCATCGATCTCGATGGCGTCACATGATTCTGAAAGTTGGAGCGTTGCCTCAGTGTGACGTGTCGCAGTGAGTATGAGACGAACGTTCCGCTTCTTAGATACACGCCCAATGATTGCGGATGCTTCACTTGGTGACAGTTCGTCTGCATGGTGAAACGTGAAGGCCATTGGAGTTTCGACACTTGAAAGGTGCAACAAAACATTCTCAAAGTCGAGATTGTTCGCTGCTTCGCGCGACGCGTCATACACGTGCTGGCTCGCGACATTCGACGCGACCGCTTCGGCAAGCCTCCGTTTGCCGGTACCCACTTCTCCAAGGATCACAACTGACCGACCCCGTTCGACAGCCCTGCCTGCGAGACCAATCATGCGATGAAGTTCATTGCTCACTCCATCGAAGTGGCCATCAATGAGACCCGCGAGGTCAGAGGTTCTGCTCGAAGTGTCATGGTCCATTGATACATGCGGAATCGCCGTTCCCCTTACCGTCGAGAGGGGACGCACAACGACTGTTGCACCGAGGTTCGACTTCGAGAGGGACACTGGTGACACCTCAAGCCTTGCAGCACCCATTCCAGTGAGCATCACTTCGCTGTTCATGGCATTTCCCGAAGTAATAACGGACTTCGCGTAGCCATTGATGATCGAAAAATCTCCCTCTTCGAGCGCCGCTGAGGCCGCTGAATTCATGAGAGTGTTCTTGCCATCAATAGCAATGACCGCGGCGTTCCCACGACGTCTGGTGAGCATTAAGTACTCACTTAGGAGAGTTCGTTCACGGGAAGAGGTGCGCAACTCAATTTCACGCTCGATGCGTGAGGCGATCCCCTCAAGGAGAAGGAGTGTGGTCGCGGGTTCAATTCCGAGCACTGAGTCCGCCGGAAAGGTGAGACCAATAACTGCCCGTACACGATTATGGAATGGGTCTCGCACAAGCGACGCGAAGCACCAGTTGCCTCTCATGTCTTCGCGGAAATGCTCTTCCGGCGCAAGCCACACACCGCGACCCTCTTCGATTGCGAGGCCCTCACCGTTACTTCCGGCGCTGTCTTCAAGCAGTGAGTACCCCTCAGGAAACCCTTCCTCCGCGCGCAGGTAGCTCGGATGGACAAGCGCTCCATTCGGTGCGGTGAGGCTGACGTATCCTCCCATATCGCTCGCGATCACATCGAGGTTTCTCAGGTGCTCCTCTGCCGCGCGAATGGTGTGTTCGTCAACCCGCCCCTCCTCAAGATATCCACGATCCTTCAGCCCATCGATTCCTGCGGCTCGGCTGCGGTACCACGAACGAGCAACCATAGGTCGAAGCGAGGAAAGATCTACCTGCTGGGCCGTGAGAAATTCCTCACGTAATCGGTTCGTCTCGCGCACCCTTTCAAGACCTGTAAGACTCGACGCAATAGCAACGCTCATCTCAGCCACCACCCTGTAAACTAAGCCACCCAATGCCCAAAAGATAACACGCGAGCCTGTTCATTTAACTGCTGTGTTTCCACAAACTCGATCAGTTGATCTTGTGGATCTATCCAGCCACGGATTCCCTCCTGCAGAGTGTCCCATATTGAAACACTCTTCGTTGTGGATCCGCGCTGACCCTAGAGGCCGAGCGCCTCGGCGATCCGCCCGGAGGCCTTGAGGCCCGAGCCCGTGAGCAACGCAACGACTCGCTCGCTCGAACCGATGGCCCCAGTAGCACGTAGCTTCGTGATCCCCGCCGCAGCCACGGCGCTCGTCGGTTCGGCAAAGAGGCCGGTGCGGGCGAGACTACCCAGCGCATCAACAATTTCATTCTCGCTCACGGCGACCGAGTCGCCAGAAGTCTCCGCGAGCGCGGCGCGAATCTGCTTGAGCCTCGCAGGTGTGCGGATCGCAGTGCCCTCCGCGATCGTGGGCAGCACTGGCCGCTCCGAGTCTCCACGCAGCGCGGCATCGATGGGTGAGCAGTGGAGAGGCTGGGCAGCGTACAGGCGGGGCAACCTTGAGATGGCACCCGATGACAGAAGCTCGCGAAACCCAATCGCGAGTCCGAGCAGGCTCGTACCGGCGCCGACCGGCATTACAACCGCGTCTGGCGCTTCGAACCCCAGATCCTCCCAGATCTCGTACGCCAACGTCTTCGTGCCCTGCAAGAAGAACGGCTGCCACGCGTGGCTCGCGTAGAACCCCTCACCGGACTCGGCAGCAGCAATTGCCGAGTACTGCGACTCCTCTCGGGGTCCCTCCACAAGATGAATCCGAGCACCGTAGGCTTGCGCCTGCACGAGCTTCGCGGGCGAGGTCGAAGCCGGAGCAAACACCTCTACCTGCATCCCACCCGCGGCCCCATAGGCCGCGATGGCCGCCCCTCCGTTGCCCGATGAATCCTCGAGCACCCGAGTGACGCCCTGTTCGCGAAGCATCGAGAGCATCACGCTCGCGCCACGGTCTTTGAAGCTTCCAGTCGGACTGAACCATTCGAGCTTGAACAGCACACCCTCCCGATCTACCATTGGGGTGCGACCCTCGCCGAGCGAGATCGGCCGATCCACCACGACCGGAAGTGCCCGGCGGTAGCGCCACAGCCCCGGAGCAGACTCGTCGATATCGTCGCTCGTGATGCCCGGCAAATCGGTGAGCAAGAGTGGCGCCCCGCTCGCACCACGCCACTCGGGCGTATCGAGCAGGGCGCGTTCCCCAGTCACTGAGTCAAGGTAGTGAGCGGTCACGGCTTCGAGCCTAGGCCTTCTTGGCTGCCACCACCCTGGCTGTGCGGCGGCCGATCCACGACACAGTGAGGTTGATCGCGAGGTAAATCAACACGGCGACCACCCAGCCACTGAACATGTATCGGTTGCCGAAGAATGCGCCGATGTTCTTCACCTGCGACGCAAGCTCTGCGTAAGCGACGATGTAGCCGAGCGAGGTGTCTTTGAGTAGCACGACCGACTGCGCGATGATGATCGGCAGCATCTGGGTGAATGCCTGCGGAAACTCGATGAGCAGCCTGGTGCGAGTCACGCTGAGGCCGATTGAGAGGCCTGCCTCGCGCTGGCCCTTGTTCAGCGACACGATGCCGGCTCGCAACGCCTCACCGATGATCGCGCCGTTGTAAATAGTGAGCGCGAGCACGACCGCCCAGAACGAGCTTGTCGAAGCGACGAGCAGGATGAAGAGCATCATGAGCAGCACTGGCATGCCGCGGAAGAACTCAAGGATCACGGTGACCGGTACGCGAATCCACGCGGTGTCTGCCAGGCGTCCGAACGCGAAGAGCATGCCGACGAGCAGTGCGCCGATGATGGCGATCACCGCAGCCTGCAGCGTCGCGACCACACCCTTGCCGATGGTGGCCCAGACGCCCGTGTAGGTCCAGATGTCCCAGCGCGACGGGTCGAACATGCCCGGGGTCTCGTTGCCGTTGACCGCGATCTGTGGCTGCGCGAGTCGCAGGATCACCCACCCGAGTAGAAGCGCAATGGCGACGATGCCAATGACAGAGATGAGTATCGAGCGCTGCCGTGCCTTCGGGCCGGGCGCGTCGTAGAGGACTGAAGCTTGAGCGGTCA
>JBEBUJ010000067.1:0-11215 GCA_040393365.1 Leucobacter denitrificans | reverse complement strand
GCAAGTGGTAGCCGCCGCCCTTGGCGATCGTGAACCACTCGGCAACTCGCTCCGCAGTGTAATTCGAGACGCCGATCGAGCGGATCTTCCCAGCGTCTACCAGCTCAGAGAATACAGCGACAGTCTCCTCCAAGGGCGTATCAGCATCGTCGAAGTGGGCGTAGTAGAGGTCGATATGATCGGTCTGCAGCCGACTCAGCGACGCATCAACCGCCGCACGAACGTTCGAGGCAGCAAGTCCTGAGAACTGCGGGTGTGTCGACACCTTCGTCGCAAGAACTACGCGGTCGCGCGCCCCACGTGAGGTGATCCACTCGCCGATGATGATCTCTGACTCACCGCCACCATTGCCCGGCGCCCAGTGCGAATACCCGTCGGCGGTGTCGACGAAGTTCGCGCCCCCGGCGACATAGCCATCGAGCACATCGAACGAGGCGTCACGGTCGGCCGTCCAGCCAAACACATTGCTACCGAGTGCGAGGGGTGCGATGCTGAGGGCAGAAGTTCCGATGCGGATCGGTGCGGCCATGGGCAGGGCTCCTTTGTTAGAGATTCACCCCTCGCCAGTCCTCGAGCGCTACGGGGTTATCGGTGATGATGAGGTCAATGCCGCGATCGCGGGCGTTTGACCACTTGCTCTTGCTATTGAGCGTGTACACCATTGTGCCAATTCCTAGGGTCCGTGCCTCGGTTATGAGCCCAAAGTTACTCGAAAAGACACTGTTTCTTGCTCCGACCGCCGATGCGCCAAGCACCGAGGCGGTTTCGAGCGTCTCGCGGTTCCACTCCCTGGTGAGCATAACCCGGGCGAATTCAGGCGCAAGCTCTTCGAGTCGCACGAGGTTTTCGAGTTCAAAGGATTCGAAGGCGACTCGATCCACCAGGTAACGTTCGTGGAGCAACTCGACAGCGTGTGTCACTTGCTCATCGTTCCACTGCCCCTTGAGTTCGATGAGGGCGCGGCTATTCGTCGGGGTAAGTTCGTCGAGAAATTCTTCAAGCGTCGGAACAGGTTCTCCCGCGAATTGAGCCCCGAACCAGGAGCCTGCGTCGAGCGTCTTGATCTCGGCCAGAGTGAGGTCTGCAACGTTGCCAGACCCGTTTGTGGTGCGATCGATCGTTGGATCGTGCATGAGCACCGGGACCCCGTCGGCGGTGAGATGCAGATCTGCCTCAACGAAGTCGACGCCGCGATCGAATGATATGCGCATTGCGACGAGCGTGTTCTCCGGGGCATCAGCGGCGGCCCCGCGGTGAGCGATGATCCCGAAGCCCTCGTCGCGGCTGAGCGCCCCGTGCAACTGGAGTGTGCTCGCGCTTGCGGCGTACGGATTCGAGCCGAGCGATGTCACCAGCATGAGCACGAGAAACGCGGCGAAGAGCGCGGTGCGCGTTCCCGCCGACTGGGTGCGTGCGATGATCGCGCTCAGGGAGTAAGGCCTTCGCATCCCCCGACTCCTCACTCCGCGCTCCTTCGCTCGGTGACCCCAGCATAGCGAAGTTCGTTACCATTCTGTGATATTAGTTTTTTCGGCCGATTCGCGTGCGTCTCGCGTACCCTGAAGAGAAGGAAAGTGGGAGCCATGAGCGATCATGAACTCGCTCGTTTTGTGCGAGATACCGTGAAGTATCCGCCCCAGGTGCGGCACCTCACAGTCGCACGCGTGCGGCGGATCACACCCTCAATCGCACGCGTCACACTGATCGGCGACGACCTCTCAGGGTTCAGTGCGCCCGGGTTCGACGATCACGTCAAGGTGTATCTACCCAATTCGCTCGGTGAGATTTCGGCGCCGATCGTTGTCGGTGGATCGCTGAAGCGCCCAGCAAAGAAAACCACTGCAAGCTCTGCAACCCGCGACTACACGGTGCGGGCCTTTCGAGAGCCCGACGGTGCCAGCCCCGCCGAGCTCGACCTCGACTTCGTCCTGCACGGTCACGACGGGGATGGCGGTGCAGGCGATGGTCCGGGCGAAGCCGCGGGGCCCGCGTCGAGGTGGGCGGCTGCGGCGGGGCCGGGCGATCCACTGGTCATGACGGGACCAAAGCGATCGCGTCTCGCACCAACGTGGGCGAAGTCGGCAATCATCATTGCCGACGAGACCGGGTTCCCCGCGACCTCGCGCCTCATCGCAGAGCTAAGGGATGTTCCGACCGTGTGCTTGCTCGCTTCCTCCGAGGAGTGTGCCGTCACATACTTCGCTGACGTTTCGAAGCGTACGCACCTCGACCTTCGAACGGCTGATTACTCGAGGGCCATCGACGAGCAAGAAGGGACGCTTCGGAGGCTCAGCATTGACGCCTCTACCTTCATCTTCGCGGCAGGAGAGAAGCACCTGCTCGCTCCGCTCAGACGCTACCTCAAGAGAGAGCTCGAACTGCCGAAGTGGCAGGTCTCAATGCACGGGTATTGGAAACGGAAGCGGTGACCCCCCGAAATGTGCGAGAGTATCTCAGTCGTTCTTCGAGTTGGTTTCGGGCGCCCGATGCAACACCCGAGATGAGTTTGTTTCACTTCTCGCGACGCGTGTAGCACCCAAGCGCTTTCCGCGACCCCATCCAAATGCTGCCTAATCACTAGCAGACTTGTGCACCTCGCGGTGACTGGCGCGGTCTTGTTGTGCGCCTTTGTAGACGCTGAGTGCCCGTAGCGCCGACACGATGGCAACAAGATCGACGATCTCTTGTAAGAGTGCACCCGCAACGGCGGGCAGGTAGCCAAACGCGGCAACGATCATCAACCCAACTGAGATGATGATCCCCACCCAAATCGCCTGCAACGCGATCCGCACAGTACGCCGTGCGACATAGGCAACATCTGCCACGCGTGCGATGTCGTTTGAGGTGATCACCGCCGCGGCTGACTCACTCGCGACCGTGGCTCCTCGCCCTGCCATGGCGATGCCTACATCGGAGGCAGCCAGTACAGGGGCATCGTTAATCCCATCGCCGACCATGAGCACCGGCCTCGGCCGCATCGATTGCACGATCTCAACCTTGGTCTGAGGGGTGGTCTCAGCATGAACGGTCTGAATACCAACGACGTGTGCGACTGATTCGGCGGTTGGTGCGACATCACCAGTCACCATCGCAACTTCGGTCACGCCTGCTTGCCGGAGACGAGACACAGTTTCTGCAGCCTGTTCACGAATCGGGTCGGACAGAATGATGACTCCGGCCAGTTTTTCACCAACCGAGACGTACACGGCTGTCTCCCCGGCCCGGAGTACGGGCTTGGTGATATGACCGGCTACCTCCTCAACAAACGAGGGTTTTCCCACCCGCACCATGGTGCCGTCGGCCAGAGTGGCACGCACACCGTTCGTTGCAACCTCATCAGCAGCCATCACCTCTGGCAGTTCGAGCTGCCGTGCTCGTGCGGTTGCCATGATTGGATCGGCGAATACATGCACGGAATACTGCTCAGCGGCAGCAGCGAACCGAAGCGTCTCATTTGCCGTGTGTGTAGCGGGGTGTATCTCGATGACCTCTGCTTTACCCTCGGTCAACGTACCCGTCTTGTCGAACGCAGCCGAACGGGCCCGAGCGAGAATCTCTAACACGCCTCCGTCTTTAATAATGACGTTCAACTTTGCGGCTGAACTCATACCCCCCATGAAGGCGACCGGGGTGGCGATGAGCAGCGGGCAAGGTGTAGCCACGACAAGCACCTCGGCGAACCGCACTGGCTCCCCACTGAGAAACCAGGCCAGCCCCGCGATGAGTAGCGCGACAATCGTGAACGGCACTGCATACCTGTCAGCGAGTCTGACCATCGGTGCACGAGAGTCCACCGCCTCTCGCACCAGTCGCACGATTGACGCATAGTTCGAATCAGCAGCGGCCTTGTGGGCACGCATCCTGAAGCTTGTGGTGCTGTTGATTGTTCCAGAAAGCAACGACTCACCCGCGTGGTAGCTCACTGGGATCGGTTCACCGGTCACTGAGGATTCATCGATCGTTGCGTAATCCGATACCAGTATGCCGTCAACGGGAATAATCTCTGAAGAACGCACCAAGAGTTCGTCGCCCACCATGACCTCGTCGATTGCGATGCGTTCGACCTCTCCGGTGACCGGATGAATGCGCGCCGCGAATGCTGGTGCACGATTAAGTAGCTGATCGAGCTCGCGGCTGGCTCGGCGAGCGGCGAGGTCCTCGAGTGCTTCCCCTCCGGTGAGCATCAACGCGATGATGAGCCCGGCGACATACTCTTGCACTGCAAGGGTCGCGATCATCGCAATGACCGCAAGAATGTCGAGCCCCCAATGACCGCGAACCAGATCTTTGAACATGTCGACCGCGGTGATGACAATCACGATGCTGAGCACGAGGTACGCAGTGATGGCGAGAGGTTTCTCTGCGCCTGCCAGCCACAGCACCACTCCGATAGTCAATCCGAGCAGCACGAAGATCATGAGCTTGCGGTTGCGGAAGAAGTCAACTGTGGATGAAATCTTGCGTGACAATTCTCGGGCGGGCATTGCGGCTGTCTGTGATGGCACTGCTACGTCCTCAGGTGTTTCTTGCTGGAGTGGTGAGTGCGCTGAGCGCAGCCACATCAATGATCGAGATCCGGCCCAGTTCTTGTTGTGAAATCACCTGTGATTCGGTGAGCTTGCGAAGTTGTCGGCTGAGTGACTCCGGTGTTGTGGAGAGGAGTGAAGCGATGTCTTTCTTCGCAACTGGGAGCTCGACTTCGATGACACCTTTCGCCCCTGTTATCGCGGGGAGGGAGAGTAGGTAATCTGCGAGCCGTGAACTTACGTTCCCTGAAATAACAGATGCGAGCTGCGCTTCAGTGTCGTCCAAGCGTCTACTTATGCCCTGCAGCATGCGCAGTCCGATACTCGGGTGCTTCTCGATCAGGCGCCCGAGATCGGAATGGCGGAACACGCAAAGTTCGGTATGCACGAGCGCTTCTGCCGCGTGATCGGGTCGCGTTCCGGTAAGGAACGCGGATTCGCCAATGAAGTCGCCAGGGCCTAAGACTCGAATAATCTGTTCATGCCCTGTCGCACTCGTGCGAGCGATCTTGATCTTCCCGGTGTGCACTACCATCAGTTGCGACACGTCAGACCCGACTGCGTACGCTTGCTCAACGGCGCCTATTCGAATTGTGTGCGCAAAACTCGCGACCTCCACTTGCTGCGCATATGTCAGCCCTTGAAACAGTGGCACTCGAGCCACACAGAGGTCGTTTAATGGACTCCTATTCTCATCGGTTGATGCTGACAATCGTGTGCTCCTCCCTTTTTCTCATGTATAGCGTTTCATTGCGCGGTGGATGCTCTTGTAGCACCCTGCATCATTATTGTTTCAGGATGGTGCGTAGAAGGAGTGCGCTCGCTCTTCGGCATGACTGTGGTTCTCTGAGTGTTGCGTAGTAGTCGCATCGCGTTCAAGATCACAACCAGCACTGACCCCTCGTGTACGAGCATGCCGACCGCCATCGTAACCCCACCGACGAAGACCCCAACGAGTAACACTACGACGGTGACAAGCGCGATCCAAATATTCTGCCGCATCACGGCCACCGTGCGACGCGCTAGCCTGATCGCTTCGGGAAGTTTCAGAAGATTGTCACCCATGAGTGCGATATCTGCGGTCTCCACAGCGACCGCAGATCCTGCCGCGCCCATCGCCACACCAATGTCGGCCCTCGCCAGTGCTGGGGCGTCGTTCACTCCATCACCTACCATGGCAACGGTGTGTCCATCGCGTTGTAAGCGCGCGACGGCGTCGAGCTTGTCTTCGGGCAAGAGCGAAGCATGGATCTCGTCGATGCCGACCGCTTCACCGATCGCTTCGGCGACGAGCCCCGTGTCCCCGGTGAGCATCACAACTTTCCGCACACCATTCTCGCGCAAGCGCTTAACCATCTCTGGCGCGCCCTCACGAATTGTGTCTGCTACACCGATCACCCCGAGCACCGACTCGTCCACGGCAATAATCATCGAGGTCTTGCCGGCGGCCGCGAGTTCATCTGCCGCGGCGCCTGCTCTCGCGTTATATTCAATTCCATACTGGTCAAGGAGTGGGACGTTGCCGACGAGCACTCGCTTGGCGTGGACTTTAGCGACGATCCCCTTTCCGACGATTGGAGTGACGGAGCTCGGAATCCTTTCAGGGGCGACCCCTTCCTTATGTGCGATGTCAAGGATGGGGCGGGCGAGTGGGTGCTCAGACCCTGATTCAGCTGCGGCAGCCCAGCGCAACACCTCACCCTGATCAACCGCGGGGTCAAGCACGATAATGTCGGTGAGGACGGGGCGACCCTCAGTGAGCGTGCCCGTCTTATCAACCGCGACCGCAGAGATCTTGGCAGAAGTCTCGAGGTACTCGCCGCCCTTGATGAGAATGCCGTTGCGGGCCGAACGGCCGATTCCGGCGACAATCGTCACCGGAATCGAAATGACGAGGGCGCCCGGGCAACCGATCACAAGCAAGGTGAGTCCGAGCACGACATCGCCTGAGATGAGACCCGCCGCAAGCGCAAGCACGATTACCGCGGGCGTGTACCACTTCGAGAAACGATCAATAAATGCTTGCGTTTTCGCTTTCGCATCCTGCGCTTCTTCGACTCGGTGAATGATGCGAGCGAGCGTGGTATCAGCTCCGATGCCGGTCGCCAGAACCTGCAAGAAACCGCCCCGCGAGACCGTGCCCGCAAACACGTGGTCTGATTTTGTTTTTTGGACGGGGATCGATTCGCCGGTGATGGAGGCCTCATCGATCGCACCCGTGCCCGACACGACCTGCCCGTCGACGGGAACCTTCGCCCCGTTCTTGACGAGCACGACCTCGCCCAGGCGTACCTGATGCGCGGCGACTTCGATTTGCTCGCCTTCCCGCATAACGACGGCCACGGCGGGGGCCACAGCGACCAGCTCGGCAACGGCTGCACGGGTTTTGTTCATCGTGCCAGCTTCAAGCGCATGACCGATTGTGAAAAGAAAGGTGACGGCGGCAGCTTCCCAGAAGTTGCCGATGAGTATTGCCCCGATGGCCGCAATCGATACGAGTCCGTCGATGCTGATGAATTTCACCTGCACCGAGCGCACGGCTTTCACGACAATCCCAAACCCGGCAACGACTGCCGCGGTAAGTATGAACGCGTTTGCGAGTGTGAACACGTGGCTTGCACCGTATGCGTGTTCACCTGCGTCGATCCACCATTTTGGGCCGACGGTGCTGTTCCATGTGCCGGCAAAGAGCTTCTCCACCCCGAACGACACGAGAATAGTAAGGCCCGAAACAACCGGAATGAACCAATTGCCGTATCGCCACTTACGCAATGCGCTCACCGGCGTGGTCTACCTTTCTGATCAGGAAACTCGATGCACGAACTGTGTGATCAAAATGCAGACGCCTTCGACTTATAGCCCGCCTTATTTACGGCGGCGATGAGGTCTTCGATTGAGCTCTTCGTTTCGTCGTGGTCGATTTCAACGCGCCCTGAAGCGAAGTGAACCTTCACGTTCTCGACTCCGTCAAGCCTGCCGACATGCTTCTCGATCTTGGTTACACATGATGGACATGAGAATTCCTCCGCACGCAGCAGGGTATGGGTGGTATGAGTTGCACCGGCCATGAATCAATCCTTTCGCTTTCCCAAAGTGGGCCATGATCAGGGGTTTCCTGACCTACGGATTTCAGGCTACTGGCTAGGGACAGATTCAGCCTTGACCTAGGTCAAGGCTCTGGTCTATCGCAGGAATAGCAGTCTCCGTAATCGGGATCCTCATGGTTGTTGCCAGTGTCATCGGGCTTCCGAGACCGCCGCGAGCGTACTGAAACGACAGGTTCAGAATACTTGTCCTCGAGGGCGCAGGAAGTCAGCTCATTGGCGGCTAAGCCTCCGCGCGTTCAAGAATCTCCAGCACCTCTGCATCGGAGACCTGCCGGAAATCGCGGTAGGCCGCCCCCACCGCCGGGAGCGTGCGTGCGATCCACGGGCACAGCACTTCGTCGGCCTCCGCGGTGAAAGCCTCGGGAACGGCCCCGACGATCACCGGCAGCGCAAGTATCACGCGCGCTGCGCCCGCCTGCCGTGCGGCACGAATCGCGGCGAGCGCAGTCGCGCCTGTCGCCACACCGTCGTCTACGAGGATGACCGTGCGGTCGGTAAGGTCGAGGTCTGGCCTTCCGCGCCGATAGTCAGCTCGCCTCCGCTGGAGTTCAGCGACCTCGGAAGTTTCGATCTGTTCCGCTTCTCTCGCCTCTACGCCCATCCGACGTACGGCTTCGGCGAGTTCCGCGTTTTCGACACGCACGATCGTCTCACCCACCGCGGCCACCGCACCCATCGCGACTTCGGGTTGACTCGGCATACCGAGCTTGCGCACGATGAGCACGTCCAGCGGCGCGCCGAGGGCCGAGGCGACCGGCTCCGCTACGGGCACGCCTCCACGAGGGAGCGCCAGGACGAGCGGTGAGCGCTCGCCCACAGCACCCTGCTCGCCGAGAGCCTCGACGACCACACGGGCGAGCGCAGCTCCTGCGTCACGGCGGTCGGCGTAGGGCCCGGACCAACCGACCACCGGGCGCTCACTTACCTCGCGTGCCATCACATCCTCCAATCCACAACTTCCATTGTCGACGCCTGCCCTGAGGAAATGTGCGCATGAAACTCAGCTATTCAGCACGTTTCTGGCTGAGTTTCTTGCGCACATTTGGGAGACGGGAAGAGTGCGGGTCACCGGCCCCTCTACTCCTCGACGATCTCACCCTCGATCACCTCGTCGGAGCCGCCGAACCCGTCTGCAGTTGACCCGGCAGCGGGCATCGAACCCTCACTCGTGAGCGTGAGCGAATCACCGTCGGTTGCGACATCAACCCGCACGGCATCGCCGTCGTGCGCCTCACCCCCGAGGATCGCGCGGGCGAGCCTGTCGTCAATCTCACGCTGCATGAGGCGACGCAGCGGCCGCGCACCGTAGATCGGATCGTATCCGCGCTCGGCCAACCAGCTGCGTGCGGCAGGCGTGACCGCGAGCGTGAGCCTCCGCTCAGAGAGACGCTGCTGCATGCGGTCGATCGACAGCTCGACGATCTGCCCAAGATCCTCTTGCGAGAGCGAGTGGAAGATCACCATCTCATCAAGGCGGTTCACGAACTCCGGCTTGAACGCACGCCGCACCGTCTCGCGCACAGCCTCTTCTTTCTCCGACCACGCCATATCTGGGTCGATGAGGTATTGCGACCCCAAGTTCGAGGTGAGAATGAGGATCGTGTTGCGGAAGTCGACCGTGCGCCCCTGACCGTCGGTGAGCCGACCGTCGTCGAGCACCTGCAGCAGCACGTCGAAGATCTCAGGGTGCGCCTTCTCGACCTCGTCGAGGAGCACGACCGAGTAGGGCCTGCGTCGCACGGCTTCGGTGAGTTGACCGCCCTGTTCGTAGCCGACATACCCGGGAGGGGCCCCGACGAGGCGAGACACCGAGTGCTTCTCACCGTACTCCGACATGTCGATGCGAACCATTGCGTGCTCGTCGTCGAAGAGGAACTCGGCAAGAGCCTTGGCGAGCTCCGTCTTACCCACGCCCGTGGGCCCGAGGAAGAGGAACGAGCCGGTCGGGCGGTTCGGATCCGCAATGCCGGCGCGAGTGCGCCGAACTGCGTCAGCCACCGCGCGTGCTGCCTCCTGCTGACCGACAACTCGCTTCGCGAGCTCGTGCTCGAGCGCGAGCAGCTTCTCGGTCTCACCCTGGAGTAGGCGGCCAACTGGAATACCCGTCCACGCGGCAACAACGTTCGCGATGTCCTCGTCGGTGACCTGGTCATTCACCATTCGCGGCTCGCCACCGACCTCCCCCTGAAGCTCGTCGCGCTCCGCCTCCGCGAGCTGCTTCTCGATGACCGGAATCTCGCCGTAGAGCAAGCGGGATGCGCGCTCAAGGTTGCCTTCGCGCTGCGTGCGGTCTGCCTCCATGCGCAGCTGATCGAGCTTCTCGCGCAACTCACCCACGCGGTTGAGCGATGCGCGCTCCTTTTCCCAGCGCTCCTCGAGCACGGCAAGCTCGGCCTCACGGTTCGAGAGGTCCTCGCGCAATTTTGCGAGCCGCTCTTTCGACGCGTCGTCTTTCTCTTTTTTGAGGGCAAGTTCCTCGAGCTTCAGCCGATCCACCGCGCGGCGCAGTTCGTCGATTTCCATCGGCGCAGAGTCAATCTCCATGCGCAGGCGAGATGCCGCCTCGTCGATGAGGTCGATCGCCTTGTCGGGCAGCTGACGCGCGGTGATGTATCGGTTTGAGAGCGACGCCGCGGCAACGAGCGCCGAGTCGGCAATCGTCACCTTGTGGTGCGCCTCGTACCGCTCCTTGAGTCCGCGGAGAATCGCGACGGTGTCTTCGACCGACGGCTGCCCCACATACACCTGCTGAAATCGCCGTTCAAGTGCCGCGTCTTTCTCGATGTACTCGCGGTACTCGTCGAGCGTCGTCGCGCCGATGAGGCGAAGCTCCCCGCGCGCGAGCATCGGCTTGAGCATCTGCGAAGCGGCAACCGAGGACTCACCGCCGCCAGCGCCCATGAGCGTGTGCAGCTCATCGATAAAGGTGATGATCTGCCCGTCAGAGTCTTTGATCTCCTGCAGCACCGCCTTCATGCGCTCCTCGAACTCGCCGCGATACTTTGCACCGGCGATGAGCGCGGAAATGTCGAGTGAGATAAGCTCTTTATCTTTGAGCGACTCAGCGACATCGCCCGCGACGATACGCTGGGCGAGCCCCTCAACAACGGCGGTCTTCCCGACGCCTGGTTCGCCAATGAGCACCGGGTTGTTCTTGGTACGGCGCGTGAGCACCTGACTGACGCGGCGGATCTCGCTATCGCGACCGATTACCGGGTCGAGCTTACCCGAGCGCGCAACCTCGGTGAGGTTCACGCCGAACTGTTCGAGGGCACTCTGTTCGCCACCCTCTGGGGCGGGCTGCCAATTTGCCTGCATGGTCTTCCTCTCATGCTTCGTAGGTGTTGTGTGGATCGACTCACGATCGAAATCACAAACTTGAGTGATGTTGACTCAAGTTTAATGAATTTTCCTGATGGGCGCTACTGTTGGCTGTCTGCAGATTTCAGGAGAATGCCAGGATCACGCCCCCAGGCGCACGAGAGAACGCAGCCTGCGGAGGGCGACCGAGAGCGTGGCAAGCCCCGTCTCGTCACCGGCGGCGGCCGCGGCCGCGGCCTCGTCCAGTGCTCGCGCGGCGGC
>JBEBUJ010000066.1:0-11403 GCA_040393365.1 Leucobacter denitrificans | reverse complement strand
GTGGCCGACGAGCTCTGGCAACTTGCCCTCGACGCAAAGCCCGGTTCGGACAACCAGTTCCAGTTTGTGAAGTCGTTCGCGAGCCTCGCATCGAGCCCGGCACAGCTTGACACGATCCTTGAACTGCTCGAAGAGCGTACGCCGCTCACCGGCCTCGACATCGACACTGACCTTGGTTGGGAGCTGCTGATCTCACTCACCGCGGGTGGACGCGCGACGGCCGAGGAGATCGACGCTGCACTCGCCGACGACCGTACCGCTACCGGTAACCAGTCTGCCGCTCACGCACGTGCAGCTCTGCCCACGGCCGAAGACAAGACCGCAGCTTGGGTGTCGGTGTGGGAATCCGATGACAAACCAAATGCAATCGTTCGCGCGACCGGCCTCGGGTTCCTCCGTGCGCACGATCGCACCCTCCTTGCCCCGTATGTGGATCGCTATTTCGCCGAACTTCTCACTGTCTGGGAGTCGCGCAGTTACGCCATTGCTGAAGAACTCATCGACGGGTTCTACCCTTCCCCGCTTGCAAGCGAGGAACTGCGTGCCGCCACTGCAACCTGGCTCGATGCCCATGAGGAAGCACCCGCTGCGCTGCGCAGGCTCGTCACCGAGCATCTGGCAGGAGTTGAACGCGCACTTCACGCCCAGCAGGCCGACTCGGAGACTGCATGATGATCCGCACGGAAACGGCTGGGGAAGTCGTGGAGGCAGCGAGTAACGCCTTCACTGACTTCCTCACCACCTGGCGTACCCCCCTGATCATTGTGGCGATCGTCATCGTCGCAGTCATCGCGAACTGGATACTGCGCAGACTGCTTGATCGCACTGTGACGCAAATTGTTCGCGGCGTGAAAAAGTCGCAGAACGTCGATACCACCTCGGAAATCCAGGCGGCCCCGTACATACACGCGCGTGCCGTACAGCGCACACGCACGCTCGGCTCTGTTGGTCGAGCGGTGATCACGATCTTCGTCGCGGTCGCCGCAATCATTCTCATACTGAGTCAACTCGAGGTAAATCTCGGAGCGGTGCTGACGTCTGCCGGTATCGTGGCGGCGGGCCTCGCGTTCGGTGCACAAAACATCGTGAAAGATGTCTTGAACGGCATCTTCATGGTGTTTGAGGATCAGCTGGGTGTCGGAGACATTATCACCGTTGGCGAGATCACCGGCACTGTCGAGAACGTCGGAATACGTGTCACTCAAGTGCGCAGTATGGACGGCACGCTGTGGTTTGTCCGCAATGGTGAGATCCTCACACTCGGTAACGCGTCACAGGGATGGGGTCGCGCACTCATCGACATCACGGTGAACGCCAACCAAGACCTGGCTCACGTCTCTGATGTCGCACTCCAGGCTGCCCGCGCCCTGCTCACCTCAGAGCGCTACGCGCGAAAGGTGACCGGAGAACCCGAGGTATGGGGCCTCGAAAGCGTCTTTGGAGATCGTGCAACCCTGCGTCTCGCGGTACGCACCAGGCCGGAGGCGCAGTGGGAAGTCCAGCGAGGCCTCAGGGCCGAACTGCGTCAGAAATTTACCGACGCGGGCGTAAAGCTCGCCGACGAGTACCCGAAACTTCCCAGAGGAGAGCAGTGACCGAGAGTTCAACCCCAAAGCCCAGGCTCACCCTTCGCACCGGGGAACTCGGCAACGCGGTGACGGATACGGTCTGGGCCCAGATTGGCGGCACGGAAACGTTCGAGAAAATCGTGCGCGCGTTCTATCGCGGCGTGCGTGAGGACCCGCTGCTCGCGCCCATGTACCCGCAGGAGGATTGGGAAGGCGCGATCCGCCGCCTTCGCATGTTTCTTGAGCAGTACTGGGGTGGCCCAACAGCGTATTCAGAGGAACGCGGACACCCGCGACTTCGCATGCGCCACGTGCCGTACCACATCAATCCAGAGGCGCGCGATCGTTGGCTCTTCCATATGAATGCCGCGCTTGATGAGGCAGAGCTCCCGCCAATGTACGACCAGGCGATCCGCGACTACGTCGAGCGTGCGGCGCATTCGCTCGTGAACCAGTTCGACTGATTTGGTCTCGCTGGCATCCTAGGCTGCGTGGGCTACAGCCCGTACTCGGCCGCCAATTAATTCCAAAAAACAGAAAAACACACTTTCTTCACCCCTAAATCCCGCAACTTGGACCACCAAGAGCCTTCAAAGTGGAAGTAGTCCGCAAAACGAACACCACCGAAGAGGGAAACAACATGACTGCGTTCAACGACGACATCGAGGCAGTGCAAGCACTCAAGGATCAGCATGGTTCAAGCTGGGATGCAATCAACCCCGAGCACGTCGCTCGGATGCGTTCGCAAAACCGCTTCCGCACAGGACTCGAGATCGCACAGTACACCGCCGACATCATGCGCCGGGACATGGCCGAGTACGACGCCGATTCCTCGGTCTACACGCAGTCGCTTGGCGTCTGGCACGGTTTCATCGGCCAGCAGAAGCTCATCTCGATCAAGAAGCACCTGAAGTCGACCAACAAGCGGTACCTCTACCTTTCAGGCTGGATGGTCGCGGCCCTTCGTTCCGAGTTCGGCCCGCTCCCCGACCAGTCGATGCACGAGAAGACTTCGGTACCGGCACTCATCGAAGAGCTCTACACCTTCCTTCGCCAGGCCGACGCACGCGAGCTCGATCTGCTCTTCACCCAGCTCGATGACGCACGCGCTGCAGGCGACGAGACCGCCGCAGAGTTCGTTCAGTCGCAGATCGACAACTTTGAGACGCACGTTGTACCCATCATCGCGGACATCGATGCGGGCTTCGGAAACCCGGAGGCTACCTACCTGCTCGCAAAGAAAATGATCGAGGCGGGCGCCTGCGCTATTCAGATCGAGAACCAGGTTTCTGACGAAAAGCAGTGTGGCCACCAAGACGGTAAGGTCACTGTTCCTCACGAGGACTTCGTCGCAAAGCTCAACGCAGTTCGCTATGCATTCCTCGAACTCGGCATCGACAACGGCGTTATCGTCGCTCGCACCGATTCACTCGGAGCAGGGCTCACCCAGAAGCTCGCCGTCACGAATGAGCCAGGCGATCTCGGCGACCAGTACAACTCGTTCCTCGATGTCGAAGAGATCTCTGATGCGGAGCTCGGAAACGGCGACGTCGTCATCAAGCGCGACGGCAAGCTGCTGCGCCCGAAGCGCCTCGCGTCAAACCTGTACCAGTTCCGCAAGGGCACCGGCGAAGACCGCTGCGTGCTCGACTGCATCACGTCGCTGCGAAATGGTGCCGACCTGTTGTGGATCGAGACTGAGAAGCCGCACGTTGAGCAGATCGCTGGCATGGTGGATCGGATCCGTGAAGAGATCCCCAACGCAAAGCTCGTCTACAACAACAGCCCGTCGTTCAACTGGACCCTGAACTTCCGCCAGCAAGCATTTGACCAGCTGCAGGAAGAGGGCAAGGACGTCTCAGCGTACGATCGCGACAGCCTCATGAGCGTGGAGTACGACGAGACCGAACTCGGTCGCCTCGCCGACGAGAAGATCCAGTCATTCCAGCGCGATGGCGCAGCACGTGCGGGTATCTTCCACCACCTCATCACCCTCCCGACCTACCACACCGCGGCGCTGTCGACAGACAACCTCGCAAAGGGTTACTTCGGCGAAGAGGGCATGCTCACCTACGTTCGCGACGTGCAGCGTCGCGAGATCCGCGAGGGCATCGCAACCGTGAAGCACCAGAACATGGCTGGCAGCGACATCGGCGACAACCACAAGGAGTACTTCGCCGGAGACGCAGCGCTCAAGGCAGGCGGCAAGGACAACACCATGAACCAGTTCGCATAAGCGCACTGTCACTGAGCGGGGAATTCGGCGCCTGCCGGGTTCCCCGCTTTGCGTGTAGCGGCCAGTGTCCACTGCCCGCGGAACTTCCAGATTCGCACAATGAAATTTTGCGTACATCTTGTACAAGTTGTAACATTAGCTCATGGCCTCAATTACGCTTTCGCAGTTTCGCGCACAACAGGCTGAGTATATTGCCGCAGCGCAACGCGAGCCTGTTGAGATTACCTCACGTGGCGTGGGTCGGCGAGCTGTTGTCGTTTCCCCCGATTTCTTTGATCGCGCATTGGAAGCGCTTGAAGATCAGGCCGATATTCTTGGGGCCGCAGAGGCGCGCAGCGAGTCTGGATCTCGGGTATCACACGCAGATGTCATGGCCGAATTCGGGCTGTAAGCAACGGTTGTGCACTACGAGATAACCTATGCGAGATCCGCACTCAAAACACTGCGCAAGATCGACCGCAACACTGCACAACGAATTCTTCGCACCATCGACGCATTGGCCTCTGATCCACGCCCACTCGGCTGCAAGCAGCTTAAAGGCGGTGCCGGAGAAATGCGTATCCGGATCGGTGATTACCGAGTTGTCTATGAGGTGATCGAAGCGGAAGTGGTGATCCTCGTGCTTCGCATCGGCCATCGCCGAGAAGTGTACCGCTGAGACCGCTCCTAAAGTTTCTCTCGCCGCAGTGGAAATGCCCGCCGACCACTGCAGCTAAACAGCATTGAGCCAAAGTGCGATACTGGTTGCTATGAGCATTCACCTCACCGACGACGTTGAAGCCGACCGACTACTCAGCGACAATCCGCTCGCGTTGCTCATCGGCATGCTGCTCGACCAGCAAGTGGCGATGGAACTCGCTTTTGCCGGTCCACTCAAAATTCAGCAACGGGTCGGTGACATTGATGCGAACACTCTTGCGACTGTGGATGCCGATGATTTCGTGGCGGCATTCAAGCAGACTCCCGCAGTGCACCGATTTCCCGGATCGATGGCCGAGCGGGTGCAATCATTGTGCCGCGAACTCGTCGCCGAATGGGGTGGCGACGCGAGCGCCATATGGAAGCAGGACTCCCCCGACGGGAAAACCGTACTCAAGCGACTCAAGTCACTGCCGGGGTTCGGCGAGCAGAAAGCAAAGATCTTTCTCGCCTTGCTCGGCAAACAGTATGGATTCGACGGTGACGGTTGGCGCGAAGCCTCCGCACCCTACGGCGAGCCGGGCACGCTCATGAGCGTCGCAGATATCGTCTCGCCCGAGACGCTGCTGCAGGTGCGCGAGTCGAAGCGGGCCGCGAAAGCAGCGGCGAAGGCCGCCAAAAAATAGGCGAGTTTCCCCTTCAGGCTCAACTCTCAGTCACGGGGTAGGTCACGACCCCGCTGTCGCTGATCTGCGCACCTGCACTCAGCTGCGCCTCATCGATGTTGTGAGCCCCGAGAATATGGTGCACCCCTTCACCGTTCGCGAGCAAATGGTCCGCAATAATGCGACGGTGACAGCGCCACCAGACCGCCTCCGAGCACATGATCGCCACTCGACTGGACCTTCCCCAAGTACGCAGTTCCGTCAGTCCGCCAGCAAACTCTTGTGAAAGCGCATGGTCAGCATAGTTATGGAAGCTCCGATTCTGCCACCAACCATTCACCTCGAACGGCACGTCCTTGCTCACCGGCCTCCGCCCCGTGAGCGCCGCAATTCGGCGAAGCTCGATCCCGCCCGGCTGAAGGGAGTCGACAAGCGCGTCTGCGTTAAATTGGGGGTACCGATTCGATCCCGGGAGCTTGCGCACGTCGACGAGAAGCTCGACCTCGGACGCTTGCAACAATTCCGTAAACTCCTGGAACGTGCGGTTCGAGTGCCCGATGGTGAAGAAGTTCGCAGCCATATCGATATCCAATCACGGCTCGTGCTACTCGAAAGCGATGCTTTCTCGATTGGCGCCCCGCCCCTCGCTACGCTCCGTAGGCTGCCGCAGTAGCGGCACGGGTCGCCGATCTCGAAAGCGATGCTTTCTCGATTGGCGCCCCCAGCAGGATTCGAACCTGCGACCGCGGGATTAGAAGGCCCGTGCTCTATCCAGCTGAGCTATGGAGGCAACTCATCGATCGTACTATGTGATCGATAAGTCTTGCGAACGCGCACCGACTGCGATCAGTGTCCTCTCGCTATCCACTCCTCCAGGTGGGGTGCCTCCGCGCCGATCGTCGTCGATTCACCGTGCCCGGTGTGCACGACGGTCTCCGGCGGAAGCGTGAGCAACTCAGACCGGATCGACTCAATGATTGTGTCGAAATCGCTGTATGAGCGCCCGGTAGCCCCGGGGCCGCCCTTGAACAGCGTGTCTCCGGTGAAGACCACGCCGAGGTCGGGCGAGATGAAGCAAGTTGACCCCGGCGAATGCCCCGGGGTGTACCGAGCATGCAGCCGGATACCCGCGACCTTAAACGTGTCTCCGCTCAGGATCTCGCGTTCCGGGGCAGTATCCGGGTAGACGGCGTCCCAGAGCATGCGGTCGGCAGGGTTGAGGCTGATTGGTGCCCGCAGCAGATCCGCCGTCTCGCGTGCGGCCCGGATATGGTCGTCGTGCCCGTGAGTGAGCAACACCGCAATGGTCTTCCGATCGCCAACAGCCGCGACGATCGCGGCAGCGTCGTGCGCGGGGTCAATGACAATGACCTCCTGATCGTCTCCGACGATCCACACATTGTTGTCGACGTCCCAGGTGCCGCCATCGAGCGAGAATGTGCCCGAGGTTACCAAGTTCTCAATGCGCTCGCTCACAGCACAACCACCGATCGCAGAATGTTACCGCCAGCCATCTTGGCGAATGCCTCTTCAACGTCTCCGAGCGCAACGCGTTCTGTTACAAACCCCTCGAGGTCGAGCCGCCCCAGCTTGTACTGGTCGATGAGCATCTGAAAATCCCTGCTCGGCAGGCAGTCTCCGTACCATGACGACTTCAGCGATCCACCACGGCCAAACACATCGAGAAGTGGCAACTCAAGCTTCATCTCGGGCGTTGGCACACCGACGAGCACGACTCTGCCAGCGAGGTCACGCGCGTAGAAGGCTTGTTTATACGTTTCGGGGCGACCGACTGCGTCGATCACAACATCTGCGCCAAACGTGTCAGTGAGCGAGCGGATCGCCTCAACTGGGTCTTCATTCTTCGAGTTCACGGTGTGCGTCGCACCAAAGCGCTTCGCCTGTTCAAGTTTCGCGTCGTCGATGTCAACCGCGATGATCGTGGTTGCGCCTGCCAGCTGAGCGCCAGCAACCGCCGCAGTGCCGACTCCGCCGCACCCGATGACCGCGACGGACTCGCCGCGCTTCACCTCGCCGGTGTTGATTGCAGCACCGATGCCAGCCATGATTCCGCACCCGAGCAACCCGACAGCCGCAGCGTCAGAGTCCTCGTCGATCTTCGTGCACTGGCCCGCTGCCACAAGCGTCTTCTCTGCGAACGACCCAATACCCAAAGCCGCCGACAGCTCGGTCCCGTCTTCAAGCGTCATCTTCTGGGTCGCGTTGTGCGTCGCGAAGCAGTACTGCGGTTGCCCCTTCTGGCACGCACGGCACTGCCCGCACACGGCCCGCCAGTTCAAGATGACACGATCGCCGACAGACACCTCGGTCACCCCGTCGCCCACCACCGCGACTCGCGCGGTGGACTCATGGCCGAGCAGAAACGGGAAGTCATCACTAATGCCACCCTGCTGGTAGTGGTAGTCGGTGTGACACACTCCACAGGTCAATACATCGACCACGACCTCACCCGGGCCTGGATCCGGAACAATGATGGTCTCGACAGTGGCTGGCGCGTTCTTCTCCCGAACGACGACACCTTGCACTCGATACGCCACAAAATCACCTTCTTCTGCGCGATGCCCGAGCGGAAGAGCCCGCTCGGGTCCTCCTGCCAGGCTATCGGGAATCGCGGGCCACGCGAAGCAGGCTTCCTACCTGTTCACGAATGACATCGTTTGCTCGCTATAGCGTTCGCCTGAGACCCCAATCACGTTCGTGAGTTCGTTAAGCTGCGACAACTCGTCGGCAGAGAGCACGAGTTCAGCTGAAGCGATGTTCTCGGCGACGCGTGCGGTGCTCCGGGTGCCAGGAATCGGCACGATCCACGGTTCTTGCGCGAGCAGCCAGGCGAGCGCAACCTGACCGGGCGTAGCGCCGTGCGACTCCGCAATCGCGCGCACCTCAGATACCAGTCGCTCGTTCTCGGCAGCGTTCGATGTCTCGAAACGCGGGAGGTCACGCCGCAAGTCGTTGTCCGCATACACCGTTGCGCTCGATATTGCGCCCGTGAGAAAGCCTCTGCCAAGCGGACTAAATGGCACAAACCCGATGCCCAGTTCACGGAGCACCGGCAGCACCTCTGACTCCGGATCCCGCGTCCAGAGCGAGTACTCGCTCTGGACGGCAGTGACCGGATACTCTGCGTGGGCCCGTCGAATAGTTGCCGCCGACGCCTCGGAAAGCCCCAAGTGTTTCACTTTTCCCTCGGAGATGAGCTCGCCGACCGTGCCTGCGACATCTTCAATCGGCACTCCAGGATCGACCCGGTGCTGATAGAACAGGTCGATCGCTTCGACCCTCAGGCTCTTGAGTGACCGCTCGGCGACCTTACGAATTTGCTCGGGGCGCGAATTTACACCCCTGTGTTCGCCGTCAACGATGTTCATGCCAAACTTCGTGGCAATCACTACCTCATCACGGAAGTCTTCAAGTGCTTCCCCAACGAGCACCTCATTCACGTACGGTCCATACACTTCGGCTGTGTCGAAGAAGGTCACGCCCTGATCCACTGCGGTGCGCAGTACCTGAATCATGTCGCTCCGAGATCCCGGATTTGGTCCGTAGGACTGCGACATTCCCATGCACCCGAGCCCCACGGCCGATACCTCGAGGTGCTGTCCGAGTGTGCGCTTGTGCATGTGATCCCCTCGATCTTCATTGACTCTTAACAGTCAGGTTATCGAAGAACATTGCTTGCAGATGTATCAATATGGCGATACATTTTGTACCACTTAGTCGATACAAATAGGAGGTACATGGACACGTTCAAGTTCTACCTGATCGTCTTCTGGCCACATATGGGAGGCCTCGCACTCGGCCTCATACTCGCTTTCATCGCGCGCCACAGACTGCTGGGCCCCCACGACCGAACAACCAGGGTGCTCACGATCATTGGGGCGGGAGTGGCGCTCGTCGCCGCGATTGCCCCATCGGTACTTGGAGTCATTTACCTCAAGACGCAACTTTCCATCCCCGAGTTCATTTGGGCTGGGTACGACACACCCTCGCACTATGCACGTCCGCTCGTCGTTGGCTTGTTCTCCATCGTGCTCCTCTTATTTGTGCCCCGCGCCAAGTCATTCGACACTGGGGCGGATCTCACGCCGAAATCTATCGCGTCGTTCACAAGACCTGGCGCGTTCATCACCATTGGCCGACTTCCCGCCGCGGCGGTCGCAGTTGCAATCGCGGCAGGGCGCATGGCCACTACGGACGGGGACGGAAGTTCTCGCATCTACGCCATCGAGTCCGGCGGTCTCGGTGGCGCCACTGAAATTTATGGCTGGTACTACTCGCTCCCCTCGCTCATCACGCTCGGAATGCTCCTCCTGCTCGCCTTGATCGCGCTCTGGCGGATCGCCCGCCCACCACTCGGCACAAATCCCACAGTTGACACAGCAATACGCAGATATCGCAGCGGCGTGGTCAGCGCGTCCGTGATTGCCGCGATCCTCCTGCATCTCGGATACGTGGGCGTCTTCCTTGCTGGAACCGCGAGCCTCACAGTCGGCGGAATTGTCGGGGATGGCAGAGCCTGGGTAAACATTTGGCCGACATTCGCCGCACTGGAGGCGACACTCCGAACCACAGGACTCATCCTGCAGCTGGCGGGCATCTCGGTGTGGGCCTACCTCTTTTGGCGCGCAGTGCTCGGCGATCAAGAGCAACGGATCTGACCGTGTTCGCCCGAATCACCCTCGCTCCCGGCAGTCCACCTGCCGAACAGATCCGTGAACAACTCCGTGGCCTCATCTCCACAGGGTTACTCCCCGCGAATGAACGACTGCCGTCAGTGAGGCAACTCGCCTCAGACCTCGGCGTCGCGGCAGGCACCGTCGCGAAAGTCTACAAGTCGCTCGAATCCGAGAGACTCGTGGTCACGCGCATCGGCGGCGGCACCCGAGTGCACCCCGACGCGAGTAGCACGCCCGCGACCGTGCTGGAGGCGGCCACGCGACTCGCGCGACTTGGGGCCGCGTCTGGCATGACCCTCAGCGAAGTGATGAACGCCTTGGGAGCAGTCTGGAGCGAGCCAGGCGCCCCGAGCAATCCGCGTCAGTCCCCTTCCAAGTGATCCACACCCGGGGTCCACGTAAGGCCAGGCTTGCCCCAACCACGTTTGCGCTCGACCTTCTGCGCTGCCCGGTTCTCGGGATGTAGGAGCCGATCCACATATAACAAACCGTTCAAGTGATCGAACTCATGCTGCATGATGCGCGCGAACCAACCACTCGCCTCAACTTCGAACGGCTTCCCGTCGATGTCTTGCGCGCGAAGCAGTGCGCGTGAAGAGCGACGGAGCGCAAAACGCTCGCCGGGGAACGACAAACACCCTTCGACCTCGTCATCGCCGGGCAACCCGGGCTCTGGCGGCGCGATCCACAATTCTGGATTGATTGCGACACCCTGCGGCGCCGCATCATCCTGATCCTCATACATCCACACAAAAATGCGCTTGCCGACGCCAACCTGCGGGGCAGCGAGCCCCACACCCGGAGCAGCGAGTGTCGTCTCAAACATGTCGTCAACGAGCTTTCGCAGATCTGCATCAAACTCGGCCACGGGGGCTGCGGGTCGGTGAAGAACGGGCTCACCACAAATGGTGATCGGGAGAATTGCCATGAGTACCAGCTTACTGCCGCGGCTAGACTGGTCAGGTCGTTATACCCGCACAAAAGGAGTCACCGTGTCGAATGCCCCCGCAGAACAGATCGTGTGGATCGACTGCGAGATGACCGGGCTCGACACCGACACTGATGGGCTGTGCGAGATCGCGGTGATCATCACCGACTTCGATCTCACACCGCTCGATCCAGGCTTCGATATCGTCATCAATCCTGGCGAAGACGTGCTGGATCGCATGGGCGACTTCGTGCGCAACATGCACGAAACCTCTGGCCTGCTCCCCCGCATCGCGTCTGGCGCGACAGTCGCTGACGCTGAGATGGCGGTCATCGAATACGTCAATAGGTTCATCCCTGAGGGACGTCGCCCGCTTGTCGCGGGCAACACCATCGGCATGGACCGACGCTTCATCGCGAAGTACATGCCGCTGCTTGAGGAGCGCCTGCACTACCGCTCGATTGACGTCTCGACCATCAAAGAACTCTCTCGCCGCTGGTACACCCGTGCGTACTACGCATCCCCCGAGAAACGCGGCGGCCACCGTGCGCTCGCAGATATAGCGGAATCCATCCAAGAGCTCGCATACTTCCGCCAAACGGTCATGGCGCCAGATGCCGGACCAGATACCCAGGCCTCGAAAGCCATCGCATCGTCAGTAGCAGAACAG
>JBEBUJ010000065.1:0-12112 GCA_040393365.1 Leucobacter denitrificans | reverse complement strand
CCCATCCGATGGGGTGCAGCACGTCGTACCCCTGGCCGCGCCAGTAGCGCGCGAGAATGTCGCCGAAGCAGAACGCCTCGGCGTGCCCCATGTGCAGGTCCCCCGAGGGGTACGGGAACATATCGAGCACGTATTTCTTCGGCTTGTTCGACTGGGCGCTCGCATCCGCAGGCACCTCGAACGGCTTACGCTCTTCCCACACCGGAAGCCAGCGGTCTTGGATCGCCCTGAAGTCGTAGCTCTGCCCGGTTTCCTGCTGCTCGCTCACGCGCACCTCAACATCTATTGAACAATTCGGCCCACCTGGGCCGCACACATCCACCCAGTTTATCGCGCTCAGCTTCAGATCGCGGCCAGAACCGCTGCGGCCTTGAGGTCCCGCTCTGCGCGCTCCCGCTTCGCATCGGAATCGGCGGTGATTCCTCCGCCCGCCCCCACAAGCACCTGGGCCCCTCCCGAGAAGTTGCTGCCCAAAAGCGAACGCAACTGAACACCGCGAATCGTCATCGCGAGCTCCGCGTCGCCCGAATCGTCGATCCACCCGAAACAGCCCGAGTAGAGCCCGCGAGGCCCACGCTCGAGTTCGCTGAGAATCGTGACGGCGCTGCGCTTCGGCGCTCCCGTCATCGAACCACCGGGAAAACAGGTGATGAGCGCGTCGAACACATCTCGATCTGGCGCGAGCTCGCCTGACACCGTGCTCACGAGCTGGTGTACCCGCGCATGGGTTTCGACTTCGAGAAACCGGTCAACACTCACGCTTCCGATCTCGCACACCCGGCTGAGATCATTGCGCATGAGATCCACAATCATGAGGTTCTCTGCGCGTTCCTTCGTGTCGTTCGCGAGTTCGGCGGCGAGCTCGCTGTCTGACACGGGAGTACTGCCACGGGGCCGTGTCCCTTTGATCGGGTGGGTCGAGACCCTTCTTCCGCGCACACTCAAGAAACGCTCTGGGCTTGCACTCACAAGAGCGTGCTCGCCCGCGACGATAACGCCCCCGCGAGTCGCGTGACTGCTCGCTCGCAATCGCTCGTAGAGACTAAGCGGTGGGTACGATCCTTCAACGGTCGATTCCGCGGTGTCGGTGAGGCACAGCACGTAGGCATCGCCCCGGTGGATCGCGGCCTTGCACGCTTCCACCTGCCGTTCGTACTCGTCCGTGCTACTCCTCCAGGTGTACGGAACAGCCGCCCGGTTGCTCGTGCCGGCGCCCAGTGGATCTGTCTCGAACGCTCGCGCCTCCACAGACGCGACTGAGTCAACCCGCATCGCAATGGCTAACGGACCGCCCGAGCCCTGAGCTGACGGGGCACCCATGAGGTTTACACCGAACTCGTAGCTGAAGGCAACCACCCAACCAGATCGGAACTCGTGTGTCGCGGGTTTTGATGCGCCTCGGGAAACCTGTCGCCCACGCAGTGTTTCGAGAAACTCATGTTCGCGCCCCGCCTGGGCTACAAGCACCTCGTCTCCTGTGCCGAGATAGCTCGTGCGCCGCTCACCCTTTGGGGCCGCTGCGCCATCGAACCAAAACCAGTTTGCCGCATCGTCAGCCAACGCTCGTGCGAATTGCAATGCGTCGTTCTGGTCGGGCATGATCACAGCGTATCGACCCTGCTACGCTCGCGGCATGAGTGAAGCAGCCGGGCATGCGGATGATGATTTATTCGTCGCCGATTCGTTTCGAGTTCGCGTCTCACGCGGAGCCGCGCAAATTCGTGGATTTCGCAATCATCTCGCCCGCTTCACCGCTTCGGTTCGATCAGCGTGCGCAGATCTCGACATGCAGCTTGGTGAGTGCGATATTGAGAACTTTCTGCGCGACTCGCTCGCTCAGATCGAAGACTACGGAGAGGGGAACCCCCGCTTGGAGCTTTGGGGCGGCGTTCATCGGACTCCCCAGTTACGACTCTCGCTCAGACCACTCCCAGAGCTCACCGAATCAATCGAGTTGCGAAGCGCAGGGAAGACTGCGGTGACGCCCTGGCATCCCGAACGCAAGGGAAGAAACATCGGCCTGTTCTCGGCGCTCACCCGTGCTCTGGGCGCTGAGGCTCTCCTCACGAACGCAGGCGCAGTCACCGAAGGAGCAACAACCGCGCTCATCTGGTGGGCAGGAACTGAGGGGTATGTTTCGGCATCAACACGCCGCGTGGCCTCGATCACCGAGGGGTTGCTCCGCGAGATCGCCGCAGATCAGGGCGAACGCCTCACCCCCGCGCACGTCACGACGGGCGAGCTTGCGCGGTGTGAAATTTGGGCGGTGAACGCCCTGCATGGGTTACGAACGGTGACGTCGCTTGATGGTCGGCAACTTCCGACCCCAGATCCACACCGACTGAGTAAGTATCGCGCCGCACTCAATCGCACCTGGGAAGACGTGGCGGGCATCGCGTTGTAATACGTCATACACTGGCTTGGTGACTTCGCCCGATGACCTGCCAGACAGCCGCCCGCGATTCGCGGCCCGGTTTGAGGATCGCATTCACCGATCTCGCGCAAAGCGCGCCATCAAGCGGGGCAAGTCACCCTGGGTTATCCCCTACATCGGATACGGTACGACCGAATGGATTCGCGTTCTCGGACGCGTGCTCTACCTGCGTCCTGACACGAGCGAGCACTCACGTTTCAGGCCAGACGTCGAAGAAGTGTCGCGTGTGCGCGGGTGGCGCACCTTTACCAGCCTGTATGTTCCGTACCAAAAGGTGACTGTGTTCGTCGGTGATGAGCCGGTGGCCGAGGTGGTCGCAGACCGGGGCGGCGTCATCGATTCGATCGTTCGTGTTGCGCTCAATCCGGGCTGGCACACCGTCACACTTCGCGTTGACGGCGCCGAAGTGAGTCACGCACCGATCAAGGTGATGGATCCGCACGCGAAGGTTGGGGTGCTCTCCGACGTCGACGACACGGTTCTCATCACCGCGCTTCCCAAACCGTTCGTCGCTGCGTGGAACAGTTTTGTACTCGATGAGAACGCGCGCAGAGCCACCTCAGGAATGCCGGTACTCTATGAGCGGCTCTCCCAAAGGCACACGGGCTCTCCCTTCATCTACCTCTCGACGGGAGCGTGGAATGCCGCGCCAGCGCTCAGCCGGTTCCTCGCCCGAAACCTCTATCCGATGGGTCCCCTGTTGCTCACCGACTGGGGCCCCACACACGATCGATGGTTTCGGAGCGGACGCGAGCACAAGCAACGCGAACTCAAGCGACTCGCCCGAGAATTCCCAGACACTCGGTGGATCCTCATCGGAGATGACGGTCAGCACGACGAGTCGCTCTACCACGAGTTCGCGAAGGCACACCCGAATAATGTTGCTGCAGTAGCGATCCGCCAACTCTCGGTGAGTCAAGCGGTGCTCGCAGGTGGCCGTTCAAAAGCGCGGCTGCACCGTGACGCGAGCGGAGTGCCTTGGGTGTATGGGCCCGATGGCGCGACCCTCGCCGAAGAGCTCAGTAAGCACGACCTCCTATGAACGCGACTCGCGGCCGGTGGTGGCAGCGCGCTGACCCGAGGTGGACCCGGCGCTTCACCGTGTCCGCGCGCCCGTCGGCCCTTCAACTCTTCAAGGCCGCCGGCGCGGCGATCCTCGCGTGGTTTGTGTGCTCACTCATCTTTCCGGGCACTCTTCCTCTATTTGCGGCGATTGCTGCGCTCATCGTTGTTCAAGAGAGTGTGGATCAGTCGCTTACGAAGGGTCTCGAGCGCGTCGTCGGGGTGCTGCTCGGAGTTTCCGTAGCTCTCGGTGCCGGTGCTATTTTCGGGCCGCGTTCGTGGCTGTTCGTCGCGGCAATTCTCGTCGCTATGGGCGTTGGCTGGCTTCTGCGCATGAGTTCGACTTCGACAAACCAGATTGCCATCACTGCGCTACTCATGATCGCACTCGGCGGGTCGGAGTTCGGTTACGGCGTCGAGCGCCTCGTTGAGACCGCGATCGGTGCGGCGCTCGGTGTGGCGATTAATGCGATCGTTGTGGCGCCAGTGCGCACGACGACGCACGCTGAGATTGTGGATCTGGCGCTCAACGCTTCTCATGCGCTGAACCGACTCGCCGATGCGCTCGCTTCCCCCCGCGACGAAGCCTGGCTCGAAACCATGCTCGTCGAGGCGCGAAAACTCCAAAACGAGCGGTCGACCGTCCATGCGTCACTTCGCAGCGCGCGTGAGAGCCTTCGTCTGAACCCTCGAGGCCGCCGCCATCGGCAGCAGCTCCTCGAAGACGACGCAATGTTTCAGCGGCTGCAACCCATCGTCACGCAAATCATTGGCATGTCACGCGCCCTGTATGACCTCTACGACGCAGATCTCGTCACCGACCCGTCGGTAGTTGGCATGGTCGAGGAGATTCGGCGTGCTTCTCACGATCTTGAACTCCTCGTGCGTGTGGTTGAAGACACAGAAGCGGCCCCGGTCGAACCGGCGCTTACCGCGCCGTATACGATTCCGAGGCCGCATCCGCAGCACTGGGTGCTTATCGGCTCGCTGATGGAGGATCTTCGCCGCGTTCGTGGACGGATTACCGGCGAGCTCGATTAGGTTATTCGACTACTGCTGGAGAGCTGCCTGCACGTCGAGGGTGATCGTCACGTCGTTACCGAGCATCAGGCCACCCTTCTCGAGGGGTGCGTTCCAGGTGAGGCCGAAGTCCTCACGCTTGACAACCGAGGTTGCGGTGAACCCAGCCTTGTAGTTGCCGTATGGATCCTCACCGAAACCACCGAACTCGAAGTCAAAGGTGACCGGCTTCGTCACGCCGCGCATGGTGAGCTCGCCGTCAACCTTGAAGTCACCGTCGACGACGCGTGCGCCAGTGGACACGAACGTGAGTTCTGGGTGCTCTTCTGCCGCAAAGAAGTCGCCCGTGCGAAGGTGCCCATCACGGTCCTTCTGGTTCGTGTTCACTGAAGCGACCACTGCCTTCGCGCTCACATTCGAGTCGAGGGGGTTTTCTCCGGTTTCGAAGGTTGCCTCAAACTCTTCGAACTTCCCCTTGACCTTGCTGATGGCGAGGTGGCGGACCGAGAAACCGATCTCCGAGTGGGTGGGGTCAATCACCCAAGTGCCTGCGCGGTAACCGGGGATGTTCTCAGCGGTGATGCTCATGTGTGTACCTTTCGGGTTGTTCGTGTAGGTGCGACTGTGTCGCATACGTTTCGTCACATGCGATGACAGGAGATACAACTTGCATGCATCTGCATGTATTCCCGAAATGTAAAGAATTTTTTGTGCACCCACTCGAACACTGCTCAGAACACGGCGGGCCCAAGTTACAGCGAGCGCAAGATGTCTTCCACCCGATCCTTCGCGTCACCGAACAGCATGCGAGTGTTGTCCCGTGCGAACAGCGGGTTCGCGACCCCGGCATAACCGGATGCCATTGAACGCTTGAACACGATCACATTCGCGGCCTCCCACACGTGCAACACGGGCATACCGGCGATCGGGCTGCCCGGATCTTCCGCAGCGGCGGGATTCACCGTATCGTTCGCGCCGACCACGAGCACGACATCTGTTGACGCGAAATCAGTGTTGATCTCATCGAGTTCGAGCACGATGTCGTACGGCACCTTCGCTTCTGCGAGCAGCACATTCATATGCCCGGGCAAACGACCGGCAACGGGATGAATCGCGAAGCGCACGTTGATCCCACGCTCCCGTAGCTTCGCTGTTATGTCGGCTACCGGATACTGCGCCTGCGCGGTCGCCATGCCGTATCCGGGCGCGATGATGACCGACGAGGCGTTGCCAAGCAGTTCCGCGACGGCTGCGGCATCCGTCTCGGAATACTCACCCTGCTCCTGGCCTGCGCTCGCGGAGGCTTCAATGCCGAAGCCTCCCATGATGACTGAAATGAAGGATCGGTTCATCGCCTTGCACATAATGTAGCTCAGGTATGCACCTGACGAGCCAACCAACGCGCCGGTGACGATGAGCAGGTCGTTATTCAGCAGGAACCCGGCCGCTGCCGCAGCCCAGCCCGAGTAGCTATTCAGCATCGAGATCACGACAGGCATATCGCCGCCGCCGATTGACGCAACGAGGTGCACGCCGAGCGCAAGAGCGACTGCCGTGACGGCGATCAGCATCCACAGTTGCGGATCGATCACATACCAGACCGTGAGCGCCACGAACACGATCAATGCGCCGAGGTTCAGGAGGTTCTTGCCGGGGAGCACCCACGGTTTCGATGCCATACGAGCCGAGAGCTTCAAGAATGCGACCACGGAACCGGTGAGGGTGACCGCGCCGATGAAGATGCCGATGAAGACCTCAGCATGGTGGATGTCGCGTATCGTGCCGACGAGCTGCGGCGCGTGCAGGTGTCCGTTCCAACCAACGAGCACGGCGGCCAAACCGACGAAGGAGTGCAGTAGCGCGATAAGTTCGGGCATCCCCGTCATCTGCACGACCCGCGCGCGCCACAAGCCGATTGCCGCCCCGATCACCATCGTGGCCACAAGCAGTATCAGCCCGAGTAGCGCGTGCGGTTGCCCCCACGCATCGGCGACCATTAGGAGCACGGTCGCTGCGAGAGCGATCACCATGCCGATGATGCCGTAGGAGACTCCTCGACGAGAGGTTTCGTGACGACTCAGCCCCGCGAGGCTCAGGATGAACAGCAGCGCGGCAACGATATACGCGCCACCGGCGAGCGGACTGGCCCAGTCGATGAGCATCAATTGCTTGCTCCCTTCTGGAACATTGCGAGCATTCGTCTCGTGACCGAAAAACCGCCGAACACGTTAATGCTCGCGACGAGCACCGCGACAGCGGCGAGGATCTGCACGACCGTGTCCCCAACGGCGAGCTGCACCATCGCGCCGACGATGATGATGCCACTGATCGCATTCGTGACCGCCATCAGCGGGGTGTGGAGCGCATGGGTCACCTTACCGATCACATAGAAGCCAACGACGATCGAAAGCGTGAGCACCAGAAAGTGCTGCGGCAAGGGATCGGGGGCGAGCGAGGTGACGGCGAGGAGCGCGGCGATTCCTACGACCAACAGCACTGTCTTCGCGGCCTTCGAAACGCCACGCTTCACCGGCGCCGAGACCGGCTCGGGCTCGGGAGGCTTCGGGGCGGGTGCCGCCGTCACCTGTACCGGTGGAGGCGGCCAGGTAACCGCCCCACCTCGGGTGACGGTTACGGCGCGCTGCACCACGTCTTCATCATCTATTGTGAGTACCCCGTTGCCTTCAGGCGTAACAAGCTTCAACAGGTTGAAGAGGTTTGTGCCGTACAACTGGGTCGCCTGTTGCGGCAGCCGCCCGGCAAGGTCGGTATACCCCAAGATCACGACGCCATTGTCGGTGACCACGCGCGCACCCGCGACAGATCCCGCGACGTTGCCACCTTGGCCCGCGGCCATGTCGACGATCACGCTACCCGGCTTCATGGCGGCAACGTCCGACTCCGTGATGAGCTTCGGGGCAGGTCGTCCCGGAATGAGCGCTGTCGTAATGATGATGTCAACGTCTGCCGCCTGTTCCGAATAGATCTCGGCAGCCCTGCGGTCGTAATCCTCACTCGTTGCTTTCGCGTAGCCGTCGGAGGACTCCTCGACTTCGACTTCGACCTTGAGATACTCGCCACCGATAGACTTCACCTGATCGGCGACCTCGGGGCGAGGATCCGTCGCACGCACCACGGCACCGAGGCTCGACGCTGCACCAATTGCGGCAAGCCCCGCAACACCGGCACCGGCGACGAGCACCTTCGCAGGGGGCACTTTTCCTGCCGCGGTCACCTGTCCGGTGAAGAAGCGGCCGAACTCGTGGGCAGCCTCAACGACGGCACGGTACCCAGCGATGTTCGCCATTGAACTCAGCACGTCCATCGACTGCGCCCGCGAGATACGAGGCACCGCGTCCATCGCGAGCGCCGTGACGCCCCGCTTCGCGAGCTTTTCCAGAAGTTCGGGGCTGAACGCTGGGGCGAGAAGACCGACGAGGGTTGCGCCCTCGCGAAGCAGTCCGATGTCATCGTCATCCGGCGCGTTCACGCGCAGCACGATATCCGACGACCAGGCTTCGGCACGGCCTACGAGCGTCGCTCCAGCTTCGGCATATGCGGCATCGGTGAAGGAGGAGCGCCCCCCAGCTTCATGCTGCACGACCACTTCGTACCCGAGACCAATAATTCGCTGGACTGTGACCGGACTTGCGGCGACACGATTCTCACTTGCAGGTTCGGCAACGATACCGACGCGCATATTTGCTCCTCGCTCTCACAGATCAGGCATGGCGCTCACGGCCACTACCTCCTGTTTTCCCAAACTAGCGCCACGAGTGCATCAAAGACAGCAGTTTTCAACGTGAATAATACAAAGCACGCAACTTTGCAGACTTTCTCGCTGTCTCATGCTGGTTGTGTGCCGCTCAGCTGTGAAGTGAGGGCGAGTGGTTGGAACAACAAAAGGCCCTATCTCGGCCGCTTCTTCGCGCTTGCTCTCGCACGCAGCGCTGTCTTGTCATCAATCTCACGTGGGCTAAACGCCCCGTACTTGCGTTCCATCGCCACACGAATGAGAAAGTCACTGATCGCCGGGTTCTTCGGCAGAAGCGAGCCGTGCAGATAGCTCCCGATAGCATTGCGAGTCCTCGCGCCTTCAGTGCCGTCCATCGTGTTGTTCCCTGCCCCTTGCAGTACCGTTCCGAGTGGCGCCGATCCCTCGCCGAGCACCGTGTTGCCACTGTGGTTCTCGTACCCAACGATCTCGCCAAATTCCTCGGAATCGACCACGACATTGCCGATGATGCGCTCGCTCCCCGCGCGAGTTTCGAGATCGAACACGCCAATGCCCGAGATCTCTGAGCTTGATCCTGTGACAAACCGATGGCCAAACAGTTGGTACAACCCGCAGATCAGCAACATCGGGAGTCCGTCATCTGCGAGCTCTCGAAGCGCGGCGCCTCGTCCCGCGAGGTCGCGTGCAACACGCTCCTGCCCCGAGTCCTGTCCCCCACCGCCGATAATGATGTCGACTTCTTCAGGCAGCGGATCCCCAACATTGACCTCAACGACCTTGGCAGTGATGCCATGCGCGCGAGCGCGGCGGACGAGCGAGAGCAGGTTCCCACGATCACCGTAGATGTTCATGTCACGCGGATACAGTGACACAATCGTGAGGCTGTATGGCTCGGTCGCGGATTCCATCAGATCTCCTCAACGTTCGTGAGGTCGCCAAGTCGCTTCCTCAGCCCCAGCATGGCGGTGTAGGTGCAGTAGATTCTCCGAGGCTGCCCCTGAGTGTTCGCGCGGAACACCGCAAGCGCGCGGGAGAGATCCTCCTCCACTACTCCAAACGCGACCTCGTCGTGTTCGAGGCGCAGCGCCATGTCCCAGGCCCGCGTACCGGTGACGACGGCGACGCCACCCTCTTGAAGCGAGGCAAACTCCACATCCCAGAGCCACGACATGTCACGTCCATCGGCATACTGGTCGTTAATCGCAATCATGACACCGACGCCTTCGGCATCGAACGAGGCAAGTCCAAGCTTGAATCCCGCCGGATTCTTCACAAGCACAAGTTCGAGTGCCTCACCGTCGAGCTCAAGCCGCTCACCGCGACCAAACGCCGGGCGCACTTGGGAGAGCGATTCAAGCAACTGCTGGGTCGTCGGGGTCGTATACGTATCGGCTGCCGCCTCAAACACCGAGCGCACTGTTGAAAGCGCTGCCGCGGCGTTGTAGGTGTTATAGAGCCCCTCGAGCTGCAGCGGAGTCTCATAGACCTTGCCTTCGATGCGGAATGTCGCCGTCTGCTTTCCTAGCGCGGTGAGCACGACATCAGCATCGTGTCGCTCCCCGGCAGTGAGACCCGCGTCTGAGGATCCCCCATAAAAATCATCGTCACCAGGAAACGTGCTGAGCAGGTCGTTCACTAATCCAAATTCGCGCACCTTCGGCGAACCCGTCTGTTCTGCGCGCTGTCTGGTTCGCTCACCAATGCTCGCGATGTGCCTGTCTTCACGATTGACGATCACCACATCGGTCGTCGCGTCGGCGATGCGCTGCAGGTAGCCCGCAGTCGTGTCTATCTCGCCGAAGCGATCAAGTTGATCACGCAGCACATTGAGGAGCAGCGTGAACCGTGGCTTCACCCGCTCGATGAAGTACATGGCGTGGGCTTCATCGAGTTCGAGCACCGCTACATCAGCATGCAGCCTTCCGGTCATCGAGCACTCCCCGACGATCGCAGCAACGACGCCGCGCGAGAAGTTCGAACCCGTACGGTTGGTGAAGACCTTCAGCCCCTGAGCCTCAAGCATTTCAACAACCATCTTCGTTGTCGTCGTCTTGCCGTTGGTACCGCTCACAGCCACCACGCCGAGCGGCAGGGTGCTGAGTGCCCTCGCCATGAACCCCGGGTCAAGTCGTTCAACCACGAGCCCTGGCAGCGCCGATCCACCACCCCGAAGTCTCGCGAGCGCCCGCACCGCTTTCCCCACTACGGCCGAGAGAAAATCACGCATAGATCAAGACTAGTCGCCCAGAAGTTCAGGCCTGACACGCCTGGTCCGCTCGACACTCTGTTCGTGTCGCCACGCGTTGATCGCGGCATGGTTACCGCTCAAGAGCACATCGGGTACTCGGCGGCCCCGCCACTCCGCAGGCCTCGTATAGCTCGGGTACTCAAGCAGTCCGTCTTCGTGAGACTCTTCGACCAGGCTCTCAGGGTTGCCAACTACCCCCGGGATCAACCGACCGATCGCCTCGATCATGGCAATCGACGCGACTTCTCCCCCGTTCAGCACGTAGTCGCCGATGCTCACGAGGCGCACGCGGCCGCGCTCTGAGTACTCGTCGAAGACTCGCTGATCTATGCCTTCGTACCTCCCACACCCAAAGATGAGGTGCGACTCGCCCGAGAGTTCTCGAGCCATTGATTGGGTAAAGACCTCGCCCGCAGGCGACGGGAAGATGATGAGCGGATCGGGATCCGCCTGGGCACTATCTAAGATTCCATCGAGTGCGACACTCCAGGGCTCAGGCTTCATCACCATTCCAGCGCCACCGCCCGCGGGAGTGTCATCTACCGTGCGGTGTTTGTCATGCGCTGAATCACGCAGGTCATGGACATGTAAATCGATGTAGCCGCGGTCGCGGGCCTTACCCATGAGGGAAAGCTCGAGCGCATCGAAGTATCCGGGAAAGATCGTGACGACATCGATCCTCACTCGGCGTCACCGCCAAAGAGCCCCGCGGGAGGCGTGAGCATCACAACGCCAGACTCGAGGTCAACGTTTGGAACGATCGCTTCAACAAATGGTACGAGGACGGTGCCGTCATCGGTAGACACCGCGAGCAGATCTTGCGCGGGAAAATGCTGCACTTCGGCAACAACTCCGAGCTTTACTTCGCTACCCGCCTCGTCGAGCATGACGACATCGAGCCCCACGAGCTCGTGGTCGTACCATGCGTTCTCTTCCGTACCCGCGGCTACCACTTGCTCATCGATCCAGAGAATCGCTCGCACAATGCTCTCGGCCGCGGTGCGATCTGGCACCTCGGCGAAAAACCCAACAGGAACCGAGTTGAACCAGCGCAGTTCCTTCAGCTCAATAGTGCGACCAAACCACTGCGAGTCTTCTGGAACTTGCAGATGAAACTCAGCGCCAGGCACAAAGCGCAACTCTGGATTGTCGGTATACATCTCGAGCTTCAAGCCCCCCTTGAGACCGTGGGGCTTCGACAAGCGGCCGACACGCAAACTCCCCGCCCCGCTAGCGGGACGGGGAGCATGTGCACGCTTTGGGGCGTCAGTCATCAGCCAGCCTCTGGCGCATCGGTATCAACGACGTCAACGCGCACGCGGTCACCCGATGCGAGCGCTGAGATCAGGGCACGAAGCGCTTGCGCGGTGCGCCCGCTGCGGCCAATGACGCGACCAAGGTCATCGGGATGCACTCGAATCTCGAGAGTCTCGCCGCGGTTACCACCGCGAGAATCGATGCGCACCTCGTCTGGGTGATCTACGATCCCTCTGACGAGGTGCTCCAGCGCCTCGGAGAGCACCATCTCAGCCAAGAGCCTTATGCCTCGGTGGTCTCGGCGGCAGCCTCTTCAGCTGGCGCCTCTGCATCGGCCGGAGCCTCCGTTGCCTCT
>JBEBUJ010000064.1:0-12296 GCA_040393365.1 Leucobacter denitrificans | reverse complement strand
AGCATTCCCCCGAATACCTGCATCGTGCGAACGGAGTTCGGAAGCAGACGTTCCTTTATGAAGTTCCCCTGTGTCTCGACGCGTGGTCGGTCCGACTTTCGCGTGTGGATCGGAAGCTCTTCACCGTGTTGCTCGAGAAGATCGCTCGGAGTGAAATCAAACACCCGAGCAATTCTGTACAGTGCGGGCAGACTGGGCACAGCGAGACCCCGCTCGATCTGGCTCAAGAAGCTCGCGGTGATCTTTGCCTTCTGTGCGACGACAGTGAGCGTCATTCTCCTTGACTGACGGAGTTCGCGAAGTGTTCTGCCGAACTGCGCTGTTTCGAGTGTGGCATGATCGGCTGCGCTTGGGGCATTCGTTTCTGTCGACGCAGGCTCAGGGGGCATGTCAGCACGCTATCACTGTGTTTGGTCGTATCGAATGCGATTCGCCCAGTGCCAACATCCCCAGCGCCCAACATTCACCGGAGTCAAGGCGTTTACGCCTACCCTGCTCCTCGCCCGCAGTGCAATCGGGAATGTCGGGAGTGGAAGGTAATCTAATGTACATGACTCAAACTATGCCAAATTTGATCGCCGAGTCAGGGGGCAGCGACTTTGGCTCTCTCGAATTCCCTGGGGTTGGAACAGTTAAGCAAGAAGAGCAGACTCTTCAAGCAGTTGACCTATTTGCCGGGTGCGGCGGAATGAGCCTTGGCTTTGAGAAAGCCGGGGTCGAAATTCTCGCAGCATTTGAGAATTGGAAGCCCGCGATCAGGGTGTACGAGGCCAACTTCAATCACCCAGTCATAGAGCAGGATCTTGGCCGGGTAGACGAAGCAGTAGCAATCATTAGCGAGTTCAATCCTCGACTCATTATTGGCGGACCTCCATGCCAGGATTTTTCGACCGCTGGCTTCCAAGATGAATCCAGAGGAAGAGCGGTTCTGTCTGTTCGTTATTCGGAGATTATCTGCCAGGTGCAACCTCAGTACTTCGTGATGGAGAATGTAGCGACCATCCGAAACACCGAGTCATTCGAGAAGACACTGACAAATTTTCGTTCCGCAGGCTACGGGCTCACGGAGAAAATTCTGGATGCGGCCTATTGTGGAGTTCCGCAGAGTCGGAAGAGGATGTTTGTTGTTGGTGCCCTTGGTGAGACCGATGGCTTCTTGACCGAAGAACTTGAGCGAAATCTCTCAGATTCACCAATGAGTATTCGAGATTACTTGGGTGATTCTCTAGGAATTGACCACTATTTCCGCGTGCCCACGAACTATAATCGCCGCGGAGTCTTTAGCATCGATGAACCCTCCATGACCATTAGAGCAGTGGACAGGCCGATTCCGAAGGGGTACACGGGGCACTCAAGCGACTCAGTCCCGGTGAGTACAGTGCGGGGGCTCACGCCAAAGGAGCGAAGCTATATCCAAACATTTCCAGAAGAGTTTGAGTTTTTGGGTGGCAAGTCGGACATGAACTCTATGATTGGAAATGCTGTTCCTGTCAACCTGGCACGTTATGTAGCAGACGCACTGATTCGGTACGCTGATTCCAGAGTTCTTAAAGGATAACTGTGCGAGTTGTTGATTTGTTCTCCGGCTGTGGGGGAATGTCACTCGGCTTTGAGCAGGCTGGCTTCGAAGTAGTTGGTGCATTCGATAACTGGCCGGCAGCTATCGCCATTTACAAAGAGAATTTTGACCACCCGATCCATCAGGAAGACATCAGCTGTACCTCGATTTTGCCGAAGATTGAAGCACTGAAGCCCGACCTCATTATGGGTGGGCCGCCATGCCAGGACTATTCCATTGCTGGGAAACGAGAACTCGGAGATCGCGCAAACCTCACAATACGGTTCGCAGAGGTGGTCGCGGATGTAAAGCCCACCTGGGTTGTTTTCGAGAACGTATACAATATTGAGCGTTATGCGACGCTCCCTCGGATGAAACAGATTCTGGTGGAGGCGGGTTATGGGCTTACCACTGAGATTCTTGACGCTAGCCTTTGCGGTGTGCCTCAAAAGAGGCGCCGCTTCTTCTTGATTGGAAAGCTTGGCGCCGAGGACGGGTTCTTGGACGAGGGTTTGCGCACTGACTTATCCGATAAACATATGACAGTGCGTGACTACTTCGGTGGTTCGCTAGGCACTGACTACTATTACATGCATCCACGTAGTTACAATCGCCGCGGCGTATTTTCTGTTGATGAACCGGCTGCAACGATTAGAGGCATAAATCGGCCGATCCCAAAGCAATACAAGCGCCACCGAGCAGATAAGGCTGGGGTGGAAGAAGGGGTCCGAGCATTGACCACCCGTGAACGTGCAGGCATTCAGACGTTCCCTGAATCATTCGTATTGCCCGGAGCCAAAACCGATGTTGAGTTAGCGATTGGAAATGCAGTGCCGCCTGCCCTCGCAAAGTTTGTGGCGCAAAGCGTCAGTTCTTATTTGACGGTCCGATAGAGGGAAGCAGGGTTAGCAAATGACGTACTTTGAAGAATTGGCGAGCCTTCCGAACTATCCAAGTACGGGGCCAGACTTCAAGTTTAGTTACAATCCAAATTCTGGTGGCGGTCAGGCATTCCTCGCGGGTAGGCCCATTGACGGGAACAAGCATGCCTTTGCTCCATCTGTCTTAAGTGGCAAGAAGGCTCTGCTGAAATTCCAATTAGACGGGTCAAGTGCTGTCGTACCCAGCCAACAAGTCGAGTACCAGTTCAAGCCTCGCAGCGCTGGGAGCACTCAGATGAAACTCGCCGTTCCTTCAGGCAAGAACCCGAGCCGCATAGTCATAGCGTTCCTCATGCTTCCTGATGGATGCGGAGCAAGAAAATCGGCTGACCTTTCCCGCTCTGTTCTTTCGAAGAACAACTATTGGTTGCAGCAGATGCGTCTCGACTACGAAGAGATTCAGTCCGATCCCAGCACAGCATACTTAGTTCCGAGCGACTTTGTGTTCGGCGCAGGAGTTGAGGATGGGGGCAACGCCTCGAACGAGCGCTACTTTCGTTTGGACGCTCAACAACGAGTGAAGGACATCATTGCTTTATCGCAAAATGTCGACCTGCCAAAACCCATAAGTGAGGCACTCCAGGTTCCTGCAAGAGTGTTTCTCGGTCATGACAACTTTGATCTTCAGGAGGCGCAAGACGCGATTGAGGCGCTGATGCTTGAAACTGCGCGCGTATTTCCTACGAAGTATTCAGGTGTCGATGATCCACTTCCCGTGCTCGTAGATCAGTACGGCAGCAATACAAGTGACGCTCCTCGCTACCGCACTGATTTGGGTGCGTTAGAAAAGCGGAATCTGATTGTGTTTGGTGCTCCGGGTACGGGGAAGAGTTTCAACCTTGAGCAAAGAAAAGACCTCCTTCTTGCCGATGGCGGGGAGTTTGAGCGGGTGACATTTCACCCGGACTACACGTACGCGCACTTTGTAGGCACCTATAAACCAGTCCCGATTACTGACTCAGTGGGTCGCGAATCAATTACTTACACATACATCCCAGGACCCTTCATGCGACTTCTCGCGAAGGCGCTGCGGAATGGACAAACCGATGATGTGAAACCCCACCTGCTCGTAATTGAAGAGATCAACCGCGCATCGGCGACGGCTGTGTTCGGGGAAGTTTTTCAGTTGTTGGATCGTGGTCGTGACAATGTGAGCCAGTATCCGATTCATGCATCTGAAGACATAAAACAATATCTGGCAGATGCAGTTGGTGGCTCAGTGAGCAAGTATGACGAGCTCCGACTTCCGGATAACTTGTTCATCTGGTGTTCCATGAACAGCGCTGACCAGGGAGTTTTCCCAATGGATACTGCCTTTAAGCGGCGCTGGGACTTTATCTACACCGGAATTGATGAGAATGATGGTGATATTGCTGGCAATAAAGTTACCCTGGGGCGCGGAACGAATGAGCATACCGTCGAGTGGAATCAACTGAGGAAAGCGATTAACGACTATCTCGCGAGTAAGGGAGTCAACGAGGACAAACAGATCGGACCATACTTCCTGAGCAGAGAAATATCGGTTCCGGCCACAGGGAGCACAATCGACGAGAGTGCTTTTATCCCGGCATTTCAGCAGAAGGTTTTGATGTATCTGTTTGAGGACGCGGCGAGACAACATCGGGCATCATTATTCGACGGTTGTGAATTTGGCAGTGCAAGGTATTCGGAGATTTGCAGGGATTTTCAAGAACGAGGAGTCGGTATCTTCAACTCGCAAATCGTTACTCACGTAACTCAAAGTAGCAACACCCGAGATAGCGGGTACGGCACTCTGGATGTCACCGAAGAATGAAAGCCGTTTACGTCAAGGAGTGGAAGCGATACTCTCTGGCAGAGCTTACTGAGCTTCTTGACGCTGATGCTGCAAGGGTTACCGTTGTTCTGCGGAGGCTCAAAGAATACGGAATTCTGAAGGCCGTCAGTTCTGCGGCCGCACGAGAAGATCTGACCGAACTCCTTGAGGAGGAATTAATAGCAGTCTCTGACCTCGGTTGGGACGATCAATACTGCTTTGCCTTTGTTGGGCTGGTCATCATCGAGGGTTACGTATTCAAATGTTTCCCGAAGTATCTGCCAGAGAATCGGGAGCTCCCTGAGAAGCTCGCTCAAGTATTGAGTGTGCTCGAAAAATACAACGCACGTGAGCAGGTAGTTCGACTATTCCATGACACTTACGATAAGAACCACTTCAATCTTCTTTCGGTCATGATTTTTCTGCTCAGGGACTACTTCGAGAATCGATCGTATTCAAACTCACGAGAGATCCTCGAGACAAATGGTGCTGGGGAGGTCAACTGGGATCGAACCATCAACGAGAATTTCGCCATAATCTATGATGGGCAACCTGTGTACGTTGAGATGAAGACAAGGAAACGCCTTGATGATGAGCGAGACTTCTTTCGGAGACTCCACGAGTGCGTTCTCACTCGATTCTCACGTGAACTGCAAGAAGCAGATCTATTGACCCTTCTCGGGATCCCCGGTGTCGAACTATCTGAGGAATCGCTCGAATCATTCGGGGAGACCGAGTACCTTCTCTACAGAATTGAGGCCGAACTGAGCCAACAGTTCGTCGCCCGAAAACAACTCGTACTTAAAGCGCTTCACGCGTACATTTCGCGGAAGATGACGCTTGGTGACGCAGACGGATTCAGCACCTTTGGGTCAAACAGTTTTCATACAGTCTGGGAGAAGGCTTGCGCTCAGGTGATTGGTAGCGATCTCGCAGCGCCTATATCCTCGCTCCCACTTCCTCTGCAGATTCAAGCTGGCTATGACAAAGAAGCCACTCTTCTCTCGCTGATAGAGAAACCAGCTTGGACTGGTCTGGATGACGTTGGTTCGTTTACACATCACGCAAACAAGACGCTTGTGCCTGACCTTGCAACATTTGTTTCCTCCGGCACACGGACTGAACTCGTCATTCTTGATGCGAAGTACTATGTCATTCAGCTCGAGCGAGGCAAAGGACTAGTGGGGCAGCCAAGCGTCGGTGACCTGACCAAACAATACTTGTACCAGCTAGCCTTTCGTGAGTTCACAAATGCTCACGGCATTCAAGTGGTAAAGAATTGCTTTCTCATACCAACTAATGAGCCTGAAATTGTTGATTTGGGACGAGCCAGTCTCAGTATGCTCAACCAACTTGGTCTTCAAGACATACAGCTCAGGCTGCTGCCGGCGGATCGAATTTATGATCTCTACTTGAGGGAGAAACATCTCTCAATAAGCGAGCTGCGTCTTTGATTTACTAACTCGGTCGGTTCTGCCCGAACGTTCTTGACCAGTGGTTCGGCTCGAAAGAGCGATGGTGGGATAAGCAACCCAATGGGGCGCGGACTCTCCGATATTTCGAGCGCACCCCATTCTGGCGGTATTTGCCGGGTGCTACATGAAGGGGACTACCAGCGTCGCGACGGTGTTGCAGGTGTATCCGCGCTTCGATCCGCACATCCCGATGACGGCAGCGAGCTCGTCGGGCCACGCAGCAGGTGCATCGAGACGAGCAACCCCAATGTGGGGCACCCGACTCGCGTCTGGGTGCCCCACATTGATACGTGCGACCTGTGATTACTCCTCGGTTGCCGGTGGCATGAGCACGCTGTCGACCAGGTACACGGTGGCGTTTGCGGTCTGCACGCCGCCGCAGATGACGCTGGCATCATTCACCATGAGGTTGTCACCCGAGCCAGTTACCTCGAGCTCCGCACCATTCACGGTCTCGTGCACGCCCGCAATATCGTCGGGTTCAATCTGGCCTGCGACCACGTGGTAGGTAAGGATCGATGAGAGCAGGTCACTGTCGGTTTTCAGCACCTCGATGGTGGCGTCGTCGATCTTCGCGAAGGCGTCATCGACCGGGGCGAAGACCGTGAACTCATCGGCATTCAGAGTATCGACGAGGTTCACATCAGGGTTGAGCTGCCCGCTGACCGCAGCCACGAGTGTGGTGAGCAGCGGGTTGTTCGATGCAGCAACTGCCACTGGGTCCTGCGACATTCCCATGATTGAGCCAGCTCCTTCTGGAACCGCCTCAGCGTAGGCAGCGCAGCCGTCACCAACGAGGTCTGCTGCGGGATCCATCGTTTCGGTGGTTTCGCTCTGCGTGGTGTCTGGGCTCTCCATCGAGTCGTTGGAGGCATCGTCTGCTGCGCCCATTGAGCATCCTGCGAGTGTGGCAGCACCAATGAGCGTCAATGCGAATGCGGTGCCGAGACGTTTCTTGTTGAACATGAGTTTCTCCTCCAAATGTCATGCCGGGAAGTTCCGCGGCTTGAAAACGATTCGGAGCCCTCACGAAAACGGATGGGAAGTTTTTCAAACTTTCTCATATGTCTTCTCATTCGGACCCACACCCATCCGATCGGGTTGCGACTCCGAATACCTCACAACAGGAAGGCATATTCACATGGACATCGTACTCATCGGATTGCTCGGCGGTCTCATTACCGGAATCTCCCCATGCATCCTCCCCGTACTTCCGGTGATATTCCTCACCGCAGGCGCGAAACCAGCAGTGCCAGGCAAGACCCCAGAGGTGATCGCTGCAAAACGGAGTCGCCCCTACTGGATTATTGGGGGCCTGATCCTCAGCTTTTCCGCGGTAACGCTGCTCGGGTCGTTGCTACTGGGTCTGCTGTCGGTACCTCAAAGCTCGATACGGTGGGCCGGTGTTGCCGTACTTCTCATCATCGGCGTCGGCATGCTGTTTCCGGGTTTCGAACAGTTGCTCGAGCGGCCATTTCAGCGGCTTCCGAAGAGAAAGATCGGTGACGGTGGATCGGGTTTCGGGATGGGTCTTGCGCTTGGAACGGTGTTTGTACCGTGCGCGGGGCCCGTGCTCGCCGCGATAATTGTGGCTGGCGCAACCGGAGAAATTGGGGCCGGTACCGTATTGCTCACGCTCTCCTTCGCGATCGGTGTAGCCGTGCCATTGTTGGTCTTCGCCCTAGCGGGGAGCAAGGTGGCAGAGCGCATCAGGGGTTTTCGTAAACGAGAACGCGCGATCCGCATCACTGGGGGCATCGCCCTCATCGCGCTCGCGGTCGGTCTCGCGTTCAATGTGCCGCAGGCACTCCAACGCCTCGTCCCTGACTATACGGCGGGGCTCCAAGCAGAACTCGCAGACAGTGATGCCGGGCAGCGAGCACTGAACCTTGGTGGACTCGTGAATGACGAGAACCGCGAACTCGACAACTGTACGAATGGCGCAGACACACTCGAATCGTGCGGCACCGCACCATCCATCAAGGGAATCAACACCTGGCTGAATACGCCGGATGGTTCGCCAGTCGTGATCGATGACCTTCGGGGTCGCGTCGTGCTCGTCGACTTTTGGGCGTACTCGTGCATCAACTGCCAGCGCTCGATCCCTCACGTCGTTGCCTGGGATGAAACGTACCGAGATGCCGGCCTCAGTGTAATTGGGGTCCACTCACCAGAGTATGCATTCGAAAAAGACGAGATGAACGTTCGCGCCGGTGCTGAAGCATTCGGTATCGAGTACCCCGTCGCGCTCGACAACTCGCTTGCAACCTGGACGAACTATCGCAACCGCTTCTGGCCCGCTCACTATCTCATTGACGCAACCGGAACCGTGCGCCACATTTCGTTCGGTGAGGGAAACTACGCGGCGACTGAGAAGCTCATTCGTGAATTGCTTGCAGATGCAGACCCGACAGTGACGTTGCCTGACCCGACCAACGTCGAAGACGTTACCCCTGAGATTGGCAGTACGACGCCAGAGACCTTCCTCGGTTCGTCGAAGGATCGCAACTTCGCTGGCGACAACTACCGGGCAGGCGATGGATCATATGAGTTCCCCTCTGATCAGGCTGCTGACTCATTTGCGCTCTCGGGGGAATGGGCCGTGGAGACACAGTATGCGACTCCATCGACCGCATCGGGAGGCGAGGTCAAGCTCGCGTATCGCGCGAACGAGGTGCGTGTCGTCGTTGCGGGATCGGGCACACTCGAGGTGACCCTGCCAGACGGAACGCGTCGGAGTGTAGAAGTGTCAGGTACGCCCAGGTCATATGAGATCGTAGGCTCTGGCGACCCCACAGAAGGAACACTCACGGTGCGGGTGCCTGAGGGTCTTGACGTATATTCATTCACTTTCGGGTGAAACTCACACCGCGCACAGTGCAATAAGAGGAGGTGAGTACGGCATGCTTATGGAGATGGTCATTGATGGAGTTGAGTTTTCGGAAGACGGCGACACTGCCGATCCGGCCGACGCTGCGCTCACACGCGTCCAGTCTGGCGACCAAGCTGCATTTGCTGAGCTGTACGACCTGCTCTCGAGCCGAGTGTTCGGTTTGATCATGCGAGTACTTGTGGATCGTTCGCAGAGCGAAGAGGTGCTCCAGGAAGTGTTTCTCGAGGTGTGGCAATCGGCTAGCTCGTTTGATGCTGACCGTGGGCACGCTCGCTCATGGGTGCTCACGATCGCTCATCGCCGGGCAGTCGATCGGGTGAGAGCGACCGAGGCATCGCGCAGGCGAGACCTCGTTGCAGGCGCGAAGGAGCTTGCTGCACAACCTAGGTCTGTCGACGACGAGGTCGAGTTGCTCGTGGATGGATCTCAGGCAGTGCGTGAACTTGCAGCGCTTCCAGAGTCGCAACGCCAAGCCCTCGTGCTCGCCTACTTCGGCGGGTACACCCAGGCCGAGGTTGCAGCCCTTGTCGGAGCGCCGCTCGGCACTGTAAAAACTCGTATCCGAGATGGGCTCACCAAGCTCAAGACAGTATTGGAGGTCACGCGATGAACGAACACGAATTCCGTGAGCTCTCCGCAGGCCACGCGATGCATTCGCTCTCGCCCGACGATGAGCGGGCATTCGCTGCTGCACTCGCCGCCCACCCGGAATGGCGGCACATTGTCGACGGAGATCAGGGCACGGCAGCACTGCTCGGCGAAACAGCGGCTGAGGTCGCACCGCCACCTGCAATTCGTGAGGCTTTGCTCGCGGCGATCGCTGTCCCGACGGACGAGGCAGAAGTGCGAGAACGCACGGCAGTGCGTGCGCATGTTGAGCCCGTCGTGCCGACAGCAGTCGGTGCACGGCGTGCGCGCAGGTCGCGTCGCTTACGAGCCGGATGGTTCGCGCTCGCCGCATGCGCCGCGGTGTTGCTCGCCGTTGCGATCACTCCCGTGGTGCGCAATTCCCTGACTCCCGCTGAGCCGCTTGACCCGGTAGCAGCGGTCATCGAGCAGATCTCTGCGTCGTCTGACGCGGTGGTGTCAGAGGCGGATGCACCGGGTGGGGGTCACGGCACGCTGTACTGGTCGCCGAGCGTCGGCCAAGCGGTGTTCGTCGCCGACGACATGCCAGAGCTTGCTGCCGACCGAGACTTTGAGGCGTGGATTGTGCGGGGCGACGAGCCCATCTCTCTCGGTGTCATGGGAGTTGACGACTCGGGTGACGTGGCAATGATTCCCGAGGGCTTTGTTGCCGGCGATGTGATTGCAATTACGGTCGAAGATCGTGGTGGATCACCAGACGGCAAGCCAACGAGCGACCCGATTCTGGTGGTGTCGGCCGCATAAGCGGTCGCGACCCCGCCACCCGACCCCTGGTCAAGGCGCAGGCCTCGGCATAGCATTGAGGCATCACGAGCACGGATGCTGATGTGATGCGCGTCAGCGATTTGCTCGACCGGCGACGGGAGCGTCATGGTGTGCGAACTTTCACACTTTATCGATGGTCAGCTGCGCGCGGGCACTTCGGGAGAATTTTCCGATGTGTTCAATCCCAGCACGGGGGAGGTTGCTGCACGCGTGCCGCTCGCCTCCGAGAGCGAGGCCGCGGCGGCGATTCAGAGTGCGGAGGCTGCACAACCAGCCTGGGGCGCACTCAACCCTCAGCGCAGGGCGCGCGTGCTCATGCGGTTCCTACGCCTTATCGAGCAACATCTCGATGAGCTTGCAACGATGCTCTCAAGCGAGCACGGCAAGACCCTCGCAGACTCCAGGGGAGACGTGCAGCGAGGCGTCGAAGTCATCGAGTTCGCGCTCGGAGCCCCGCACCTACTCAAGGGCGAATACAGCACAGACGCGGGAAGTGACGGCATCGACGTCTACTCGATGCGGCAACCTCTCGGCGTCGTTGCAGGCATCACCCCGTTCAACTTTCCGGCGATGATTCCGCTCTGGAAAATGGGGCCAGCGCTCGCCGCCGGCAACGCGTTCATCCTCAAGCCGAGTGAGCGCGACCCCTCGGTGCCGCTGCGCCTCGCCGAGTTGCTCACCGAAGCGGGACTCCCAGACGGTGTGCTTCAGGTGCTGAACGGCGACAAGCGGGCGGTCGACGCGATCCTCACCGATAAGCGAGTGCAGGCGGTTGGCTTTGTGGGATCCACACCGATTGCGCGCTATATCTATGAAACCGCGGCGGCGAACGGCAAGCGAGCGCAGTGTTTCGGCGGGGCAAAGAACCACATGATTGTGATGCCTGACGCAGACCTCGACCAGGCCGCAGACGCGCTCGTGGGAGCGGGCTACGGGTCGGCGGGTGAGCGGTGCATGGCGATCTCGGTCGCGGTGCCGGTGGGGCAGGCGACGGCCGATGCGCTCGCGACCAAGCTCACCGAGCGAGTGAAGCGACTTCGGGTGGGCGACGCGCACGATGAGCACGCCGACTATGGCCCACTCATCACGCGAGACGCGGTGGATCGGGTGATCCGATACATCGAGGCAGGTATCGAAGAGGGTGCAACCCTGCTTGTCGACGGGAGGAACCTAACGGTCGAAGGATTCGAGCGGGGCTTTTACCTGGGGCCCTCGCTCTTCGACAATGTCACCCCCGATATGACTGTCTACCGCGATGAGGTCTTTGGCCCAGTACTGTTTATCGCCCGAGCTGAGACGTACGAAGAGGCGCTACGGCTGCCGTCCGAGCACGACTACGGAAACGGGGTCTCGATCTTCACCAGAGACGGTGACACGGCGCGAGACTTCGCGTCGCGGGTGAATGTTGGCATGGTCGGCGTCAACGTGCCGATTCCGGTGCCGATCGCCTACCACACGTTCGGCGGCTGGAAGGAGTCTGGTTTCGGAGACCTGAATCAGCACGGCCCCGACTCGTTCCGCTTCTACACGAAGACGAAGACCGTCACCTCACGATGGCCCTCCGGCATCAAGGAAGGGGCAAGCTTCGTCATACCGACGATGCAGTGAGACAGATGCTTGACCTGAGAACACTCACCGATGACCAGCGGGCACTCTTAGAGACCGTGCGGCACTTCTCCGAGACCGCGCTCGCACCCTACGCGAACGAGCGGGACCAGCAGAAGATCTTTCCGATCGATGTGCTCGCCCAAGCTGGCGAACTCGGGCTCGGCGCGATCTACACGAGCGAAGAGCACGGTGGATCGGGACTCAGCAGGGCGGACACAGCGATCATCTTCGAGGAGCTCGGCCGGGGTGACCCGGCGCTCGCCGCCTACATTTCGATCCACAATATGGTCGTCTGGATGATCGATACGTTCGGCAGCGATGCGCAGCGGGCGGAGTGGATCCCGAGGCTGGCAAGCATGCACGAGCTGTCGAGCTACTGCCTCACGGAACCTGGCGCGGGCTCTGACGCAGCGGCCCTCACAACGACGGCTCGCCGCGAGGGCGACGAGTACGTGATTAACGGTTCAAAGCAGTTCATCTCGGGGGCGGGCACCTCTCGCGTGTATCTCGTGATGGCGCGAACCGGCGGCGAGGGCGCGCACGGCGTGAGCGCAATACTCGTGCCCGCCGAATCCGATGGGCTGAACTTCGGGGTTCCCGAGAAGAAGATGGG
>JBEBUJ010000063.1:0-12411 GCA_040393365.1 Leucobacter denitrificans | reverse complement strand
AGTGACTTGAGAGAAACTGAATGTGAGACGAATGGAAAGTGAGGGTGCCGTGACTGACATACCTGCTGAGACGCCAGAGGTGAGCAGACGTCGGCGCGACACACAGTCACGACTCCTCGACGCGGCGACCGAAGTGTTCGTCGAGTTTGGGTTTCAGGGCGCATCGGTTGAACGGATCTGCAGCCGGGCAGACTTCACGCGCGGCGCCTTCTACTCGAACTTCTCGTCGAAAGAAGAGTTATTTCTCGCGCTGCTCAGGCGCGAGTACGACAAGCGCGCGAGCCACATTCTTTCCCGGGTGAGCGAACTCACCGAGCACCTGCAGGCAACCGAAGATGGGCTGAGCATCGAGGCCGCGGCCGCGTATGTCTCAGACTTCCTTTCCCCGACCGGCACCGAGACCGACTGGTACGCGCTCGAGGCCGAGTTCCTGCTCCTCACGCTGCGAGACCCAGCAGGCCCCGTGCAGTTCGTTGAATTCGGCGAACTCTTCCGCGTCGAGCTCGCGCGCGTCGTCGGCGACATCGTGCAGGCGGCCGGACGCCGCTTCACCATTCCCGTCGAAAGCGCCATCACGGTATTCGAGGGACTGCATGACCTTGCGCTGCGCACGAGCGCGCTTCGGGGCCTCAATGCCCCCGGCGGATTAGGGGAACTCGGTCAGCGCATCGTCGAACTGCTCTTCGCGATCACCGAAGAGGTGTAGTGGCAGCTCGCACCCTGCCCTCGTAACAGTGGTGGATCGGCTGTTTCGAGACCGGTAGGATCGAGACGTGCTGCTCTCTGACCGCGACATCAGTTCCGAACTCGACTCCGGGCGCATCAAGCTCGATCCGAGCGAACCATCAATGGTGCAACCGTCGAGCGTTGACGTGCGCCTCGACCGCTATTTTCGCCTCTTCGACAACCACAAATATGCGGTCATCGACCCGGCAGAGGACCAGCCAGAACTCACGCGGCTCATTGAAGCCAAGGCAGACGAGGGCTTCATCTTGCATCCGGGCGAGTTCGTGCTCGGATCCACCTTCGAACTCATCGGTCTGCCCGACGACATCGCCGCGCGCCTCGAGGGCAAGAGCTCACTCGGTCGTCTCGGCCTGCTCACCCACTCGACCGCGGGATTTATTGACCCGGGCTTCGAGGGGCACATCACCCTCGAACTTTCGAATGTGTCGACGCTCCCGATTCGCTTGTGGCCCGGCATGAAGATCGGTCAGCTGTGCTTCTTCAAGCTTTCGTCACCCGCCGAGCGCCCATACGGCGCGGGCGCAACGTTCTCGCGGTATCTCGGTCAGCGCGGCCCGACCGCCTCGCGCTCGCACCTGAACTTCCATCGCGCAGACGTCTCAAGAAATGACTCGCAGGCGTAGTAGCGCCGCTCACTCGGCGGCTCCGTACGCAGAGGCACTCATCTCACACGCGGGGAGAAACCCCCTGATGTTCATGGTGCCGGGTCACGCGGGCACCGAAGAGGGACTCACCGAGGGTCTCGCGGATTTCGTGGGCGAGCGCGCGATCGCCATGGACATTCCGCAGCTTGTCGACGGCATCGACGTTGGCCCCGGAAGCCCCTTCGAGATCGCCGAGCAACTCGCGGCGGATGCCTGGGGCGCGCACCGCACCTGGTTTCTCGCGAACGGTTCGTCGCAGGGGAACCGCCTCGCGATTCTCGCGGTCGCGGGCCTCGGAATCGGCGACCACGTTGTCGCCCAGCGCAGCGCACACTCGAGTCTGAGCGACGGGCTCATTCTCGCTGGACTCGATCCACTCTTTCTCACCCCCACCGTCGACGCTCGCCTCGGCATTCATCACGGGCTCTCCCCTGAAGCGCTCGACGCCGAACTCACGCGAGCCCACGCCGAGGGCATCGAGGCGTGCGCGGCACAGGTGGTGTCGCCGAGCTATTTCGGGGCTGTCTCCGACGTCATGGGACTCGCGAAGGTCGCCCATGCACACGGAGTGCCGCTCATCGTCGATGCCGCCTGGGGTGCGCACTTCGGCTTTCACCAGGGCTTTCCCGCATCGCCCACGACGCAGGGTGCAGACCTCGTCATCACGAGCACACACAAGATGGGTGGCGGTCTTGGGCAGGGGGCAATGATCCACCTCGGTGACGGGCCGTTCACCGCGGTGCTTGAGCCCCTCATCGACCGCGCGTTTCGACTCACCCAGACGACGAGCGCGAGTTCGCTGCTGCTCGGGTCGCTCGATGTCGCGCGCCGGTCGCTCGTCATGCATCCCGAGTTGCTCGGCGAAAGCATTGCGCTTGCCGACGCGATGCGCGATTGGGTGCGCGGTCACGAGGCGTTTTCGCTGGTGAGCGATAGTTTCGGTGAGTTCCCCGACATCGTGGGTGTGGATCCGCTTCGCGTCGCAATCGACGTGACCGCCACGGGTCTCACCGGGTACAGGGTTCGCTCGACGCTCGCAGACACCGACGCGATCTTCCTCGAGATCGCGACATCTGGCGCCGTGGTCGCATTCTTTGGCCCGGGCAAAAAGCTCGATATCGCGAGGTTGCAGGGTGCACTGTCGCGTATTGCGGGGGCGGTGGGCGCGGCGCGCGTTAGCGGATCAGCGGGAGCGACTCCCGAGTCCGATCTTCAACCCGGGGCCGACGCTCCTTCGAATTCGCACGCCGACGCTGCGCTTCCTCCCCTCCCTGCCCCTGGCCCAGCACGGCGCTCGCCTCGGGAGGCGTACTTCTCGGCCACCGAAGTTGTTTCTGCTGCAAACGCGATCGGCCGAGTGTCAGCAGACTCGCTCGCGGCCTACCCTCCTGGCATCCCAAACATTGTGCCCGGCGAAGAGATCACCCGAGAGACGGTCGAGTTTCTGCAGGCGGTCGCCGCATCCCCGATTGGGTATGTGCGCGGCTCCCTCAACCCGCGGGTCACCGACTTCCGCGTGATTGCGAAGTAACACTAATTCCAGACCGTAGCGCGATTGATGAGCCAGCTCAGCATGCGCATCGTGAGCAGCGCCAAAGCGGAGAAAATAACCGCAACAATCACCATCTGTCCGACAAGTGAGAACTTGAGGGTTTCTCCCATCATCCAGCCGAGCCCGGACTGAATTCCATAGAGCTCTGAAGCGAGGGCACTCGTCCACGCGACCAAGCCGCCGAACATGAGGGGTCCGCGGATTTCCGGAAGCACGGCCGGGAAGATCACCGACGTGTAGAGCTTGAACTTCGAAATGCCGAGGGTTCTTGGGTACTCAATAATCTCCGGGGGAATATTGCGCACGGCGTTCGTAACCGCCACAAAAATGATGAACATCACACCAAAGATGATGAAGACAATACTCGCGAGGGTCGTTGCACCAAACCACAGCGTAAAGAGGGGCGCCATCGCTAGTGTCGGCAGCATTCTCATGAGCTCGGCCACACCGGTCAAACTGTAACGAAGGGGGCGCACACCTGAAACAAGGAACCCGAGAACTGCCCCAAGTACGACGCCGGCTACGAGCCCTGCAATCACTCGAACCACAGTGATGAAGCCGTTCACAAGCAGCGCGAGAACCGCTCCGAGCACCGAAGTCTCACTGCCGTTCGCAGTTGAAGACACACCAAAACCGCCCCTGAAAAAATTGCTCAGCCCAGTGAAACCGTCAGTGACAATCGAAGTGACCGAAGGTAGCACCTGTGATGCCTGCGGGCTCGCCTTTCCGAGTGTTTGAGCAATGATTTCCCACACCACGAGGGCAATAAGTGCGCCTATAAAGAGGGGCCAAGTTCTAGCTTTCGTCCTCAACTTCGAGTCAAACGAACGTGCCCGGCGAACGGTGGTTGCTGTAGACATCAGATTTCTACTTTCGATTCCAGCTGATCAAGCAGCACCTGGCGCATTTCATTCGCTGCCGGGTTCATGCGCAGTTCATCCGAGCGGGGCCGCTCAAAATCGACGGCGATGTCAGCGCCAATGACGCCGTTCGAGACGATTACAATGCGGTCGGCAAGCTTCAGCGCTTCGTCCACATCATGCGTCACGAACACAATCGTCTTTTGCGTCTCCTCCCAGAGCGCGAGCAGCGTGTTGTGCAGGGTGGCGCGAGTGAAGTAGTCGAGCGAGCCGAATGGCTCATCCATGAGCAAGATATCGGGGTTATTGGCAAACACGGCAGCAATGGCAGTACGCTTGCGCATGCCTCCAGACAGTTGCTTCGGCCATGCTCGTTCACGCCCAGAAAGGCCAACAGCATGAATGAAGTGTTCAACTCGCGGTTCCCACTCTGACTTCGGCACCCCGCGCATGCGTGGACCGAACGAGATGTTGTCTCTCACGCGCTGCCACATTGGAATTGCGTCCTGCTGGAACACCATCCCCAGTCGGTGTCCCGGCCCCTCGACCTCTTGACCCAGAGCTTTCACTGATCCGCTCGTGGGTTCTTGGAGTCCCGTCATACAGCGCAGCAACGTGCTCTTGCCTTGCCCCGACGGCCCCAGAATACAGAGGAACTGACCACGTGGCACCTGGAGGTCGAGGCCCTTGATTGGAGTAATGACCTCGTTTCCTACGCCAAATGAGACCACGAGGTCCGAGATATCAAATGCGAGATCAGAACCGATCGATTCAGAACTCTGAGTGTATTGCATGGTAGTCATGGTGTTAGGCCTTTTCGTTCAAATCACAGAAGTTACTGCCACCGCAGGGCAGAGCGGATCACAACGCGCAAGAGCAAATCGAGCAGAATAGCCACGATGCCCACCGCTATTGCCAGGGCAAGCACCGCAGAGATGTTCGCTTGTGTGGCCCTCAGCGCTATGAGGCGCCCCGCGCCGCTTTCAGACCCGAGCAACTCAACCGTTGCTGTCACTGCTATAGAGGTCGAGAGGGCGAGACGCAGGCCAGACAGCACCGCAGGCATGGTCCCTGGGAGTATCACTGACCAAAAGCGGCCAGCGCTGCTGATTCCGAGCCCGGCCGCATACTCTTCGGTAACCTTCGGAAAAGCAAGTGCTGCAGATTGAGCAACCATCGCAACCGTCACAAACGCATAGAACGTGACGAGCACGAACTTGTTCCCGACGCCGTTGCCGAACCATACGAGGAAGAACGGGGCAAGCACAAGCACAGGAACAGCCCCAAACACGAAGAGCAGCGGTTCCGAGATATTGCGCATGAACTGGAGTCGAGCACTCGAGAGCCCGACAAGCACACCGATAGCGCTACCCAGCGCCCATCCCCCGATGGAGATGCCCACGGTGTACGCAATATTGATGAGGTATCCGGGATTCTTGACGCCGAGATAGCGCAATCCTGGATCATCAAACATGCTTGCTTGAAAGTTCGCGACAACGGCCGACGGCGACGGAAGAATCGCAACGTAGTTCACCTGACGTGCGACGAGTTCCCACGCAATCAGAAAGACTGCGATTCCCAGCACCTGCCAACCAATTGCCGAAACCGTGGCGCGACGCGCAGCTCGGCGCTGCCGAGGGTTTACACCCTCGGCAGACGCCAAGCGAAGAGTGCGGGTGACGGTCGATGTCATCACGCCGCCGCCGCAAGTCGATACGCGTCGAGGTAGTTACGATTGTCGTACTGTTCCTGTGCCCGCGTCTTGAGATCACCCTCTGGCGCTGCGGCCAACGCCTCGTCTGCTGCCTCTTGGTAGCGTACGAGGTCCTTCCAGATCTCTCCCGCAATGCTGAGGTCCGACGGCGCATGCCCCTCAGATATCACGCCAGTCGTCGTGAGGCTCTCGATTTGCGCGCCCATCACTTCATCGAAGTAGAACGGTGCACCCTTGTCGGCCCAGAATTCTGAGGCATCCTCGAAGTTGCGCATCGAGTAGAGTCCGTCGAACATGCCTGCGAGCTCCTCATTGGTGATCTCTGAGCCGGTGCGGCTGTTGAGATACGCACGATACCGCTCGACCGTTTCTTCAGGGTTCGCCTCAAGGTCATCGATGAGGCGGTAGATCACTGAGGTGAAGCGGAGGAGGGTGTCCCAGTTCTCTTCAGCGTATTCGGTGGTGGTGAGGTAGCCGGAGAATGTCGAACGCAAGCTCACCGTTGCCTCTGAGGGTTCGTTATCGATGACATCTCGAATGCCGATGAGTGATTCCCAACCATTGAGCATCATCGAGGTGATCTGCGCGGCACCTGTGGGCGACGCGAAGTCTGCTTGACCAACAAAACCGGCCCGCACGATGTCCGGGTTCGCGAGATAGCTCACGTTCATATCATCGAACGTCATGTCCGCCTTGCCGAAAATGAGTTCGTAGAACTGTGGCACGACGCCCTCTCGGAGAATGACATCCTCACCGCGAAGCTGTTCGACTACGGTTGCAACGGCTTCCTCGTATGACTCTCCGTTATCCATAGCTTCCTGGAGTGTGACGTACTTCCCCTCAGGAGCGAGGATGTGGTAACCGTAGAACACGTCGCTAATCGCAAAGGCTTTAACGTTGTTCACGCTGTCGAGCTGCGAAACGATCGCGGGCGGATATCCTGAGCCGAGTTCGATCTGCTTGTTGAGCAGCGGTGTCAGGGCGGCGATGAGGTCGACCTCTTGACCGTTCGGCTCCGGGGTTATCGTGAGACCCACGTCACTGAAGTAACCGTTCTCAATGCCGGCTACTGCGAGCAGTTCGTCAGCATACGGCGAGAACCCGCCTTCGACAGAGACTTCTGGAATAGTATCGCCGGGTTCAGCGAGATCGCTCGGCGCACTCAGCGCCGAGGCTTCGGTCTCTTCGGCCGCTGGCGCGGCGCATCCTGTAATCAGTAGCGCAGCGCTCGTAAGCACTGCACCTGCAGTAAGTAGCTTTCGGATTTTTTCCATGGGTGAGACACTCCTTCGTGTTCAGGACATTGCGTAAGGTACGCGGGTGTTGGGTGTTCGGGTCAGTGCATTGTCGAGACTGATGAGAGCGTCGTCTTCCAGTCCTTCATATGCGCGTTCAATACGGTCGTGAAAATTGCGCGCCACGGCGTGACGGACAACCTTTCCGCTCGCGGTCACCTCTCCCTGTTCTTGCGCGAGCGGACGTTCAACGAGCAGAATCTTCTTGACCTGCTCCTGGGGTGAGTACTGGGCATTGATGCGCTTCACGGTGTCGCGCAATCGGGCCACATCGAGCACGTGCTCCGGGCTCGGTGCTGCAAGGGCGATGAGGTAGGGTCTGCCGTCGCCAACCAGCACAAAGTCACCCGTGCCGCTCATGGCCCGAAACTGATTCTCGAAGCGCTCCGGTGAGATATTCTTGCCAGTCGATGTGACTATCAGGCTCTTTTTCCTGCCGGTTACGTGCAGAAAACCATCGCCATCGAGTTCTCCGAAGTCTCCCGTGTACAGCCAACCGTCGCGAATGGTCTCCGCAGTCGCTTGGGTTTGTCCGAGGTAACCAGAGAAGACATTTGGCCCTCGAACGATGATCTCTCCATCGGGAGCGATCGCGACATCAAGACCCGACAGGGGTTTGCCGACGGTGCCCGGTTTCCAGTTGTGCGGTACCCCAATGGCGATGGCCGTCGACGATTCTGTAAGCCCATACCCGTCGACCACGAGCAACTGAGCGGCCTCATACGTCGCCTGCACCTCTGCAGAGAGCGGCGCTCCCCCACTCAGAGCGTAAATCAGCCGGTCGCCGAAAACCTCCCGCAATTGAGCGGGATCATTCTCAGCGATTGCCACCGCCGCTTCAAAGAGACGTGGCACACCTGCCAGATATGTGGGTTGAGTCTCACCCACCTGGGTGAGGATTTGGGCGCTCCCCCCAAAGCCGTAGATGATCTCTCCGCCAACAGCGATGCTCGTGAGTTGCTGCAGTCTCGCGGAGGCGTGAGCAAGAGGCAGGTATATGAACGCACTCTCTCGGTGCGCGAACCCCCGCTCAGGATGCTGCTCTGCTGCAGTCACCATCTCGAGCACAGAGGCGTACTGTCGTTGCAGAATGACGCAGCCTTTCGGCTCACCGGTAGAACCCGAGGAATAGGCAACGGTGAACAAGTGGCTGGGCCCCACATTCGCCCACACAATATCTTCGGAGCCCGATTCGCTCAGGTCAGAAGTGATGAGCTCTCCCAGATCGCCGTCTCGCGCGCCGATGACGAGCTCACCGAGCGGCAGAGGAAATTCATCGGTGGCGTTGTCGAAACCGGGCTCGGTAACGACGAGGCTCGGAGCGGACTGCCGCAGGATCGGGATGAGCTGTTCGCGCGTCATTGTCGGGTACAGAGGCACAAGAGGAGTGCCGAGCATCAATGTGGCAATTTCAATTGCGGTCCAGTCTGCCCGCGTAGATGCGCGAAGCGCGAGTCGGTCCCCGCGCCGGATTCCACGTTCCCGAAGAGTCGATGCAATGTGATGGGCGCGGAGCTCGAGTTCGGCATAGGTTCGGGTATTCCAGCCACCTTCTTCATACCAGCGCTGAGCAACAGACGAGGCGGCACGACGCATCGCCTCTTTCACCATTCCTGCAACAGTGCATGTCATGATTTTTCCATTCTACAGAATGCTTATTTGCTCTACAGTAAAACTTAAGAAACTTTCACGTGAACTTCAAGCGTTTTCGGCTATTTTTTCGGAGAGTGCTCACGTTCATACGAACGCTCCTGTTCCGGTTGCAGCACGGGCGGCTACGAGCGCGGAAATCTCGTCCGTTCCCTCATAGGTGTAGACAGCCTCAGCATCACTGAAGAACCGCGCGACGCCGGTCTGAAGGACAATGCCGTTTCCTCCACAAAGCTCACGCGCCAGTGCAACGGTTTCGCGCATCATTCGGCACACGGCAAACTTCGCGAGCGCCGAGTCTTCATCTCTAAATACACCTTGTTCGTTGAGCTGCGCAATGCGAACCGCATAGCCGAGACTTGCCGTCACGTTTGCCATCATCTGGGCAACCTTCGCCTGAACCATTTGGAACTTCGCAAGCGGTCTGCCGAATTGCTGCCGCTCGCCAACATACTTGAGCGCGGCCTCATAAGCTCCCATCTGCAGTCCGGTGGCGAGCCAGATGACGCTGCTTCGCATGTGGCGCAACATATCGGCAACATCGGAGAAGTCGTCGACGCCGCGCAATCTCTCTGATTCATCAAGCCGCACGTTCATGAGTTCGATGTCAGCATTGTTTACGATGCGCAATGATGCCTTGTGCTCGATCTTGCTGAGATTCACCCCTTCGGCCTCTCGAGGAACGAGAAATGCGCGCATTTGATCCGTCGCTTCCTCACGAGCGATCACGCAGATGTGCGTGGCGTACGCAGCGCTCCCGATCCACCGCTTCTTCCCATTCAGCACCCACGCATCGCCTTCGCGGTGAACCGTGGTCTCCAACCCCCGGGCAACATCGCTTCCATGATCAGGCTCGGTGATTGCAAACACACCGCGCAGGTCGTATTCACAAATTCTCGAAATGAGATCGTCGCGCTGTTCGTCTGAGGCTCCGTGCTGCACCGCGCTCATGATCATTGTTGCCTGACCGCTGAAGTACGTAGCGATCGAAGCGTCTACTCGCGCGATCTCGAGAAGCCGGAAGCCTTCAAACAGCGGCCTCACAGCTTCACCGGATTCAGCGAGTTCCACCGGGCGAAGAAACTGCTGCTCGACGAACTTCTCGATGAGGTGTTCCGGGAACTCGCCCCGCTCCCACCAATCGTCAACGATAGGGGCCACCTCGGCGGCGAGGAACTCACGCAGTCTCAGAATTACCCGCTGCTCAGCGTCAGTGAGCGAATCGGCATATCGGTAGTGATCGCTCTGAGGATACAGGCTCATGTGGTGAATCCTTCTCAATCAGTGAAACTGAACGATGGTCGATGCGACAGCAACCGGAGAATCTGGCTCACCATCGATATAGATATGAGTGTCGGCATAAATACGAACGCCCTGTGGGTGCAGCTGCTTCACTGCGTTGAAGGTCGCGGTTGCGTAAATCCCTGACCCAACCGGCACGGGCCGTAAGAATCGAACCTTGTCGAGACCATAATTCAGTCCGCTCGTACTGTCCGTGACAGTCAGGAACTCACCCCAGAATCCTCCGAGGAGCGACAGCAAAAGATATCCGTGAACAATCGTTCCTCCGAACTCCGAAGAGCCGGCCCGGTCAACGTCAGTGTGGATCCACTGCTCATCTCGCGAAAGACGTGCAAAGGTATCGACATCATCTTGGGTGAGGGTTATCGTACTCGTTGGCTCCGTGGTTACGGATACCAGGTCAGGTACCTCAGCGAGTGTAACGTGCATAAATCCCCCTAATTCGAACATCGGCTTACAGGTCGAGTCCGCCGTCAACATACAGCACTTGACCGGTAATGAAAGATGCTTCTTCGCTCGCAAGAAACGTGATGGCAGTCGCAACATCATCTGGCGAACCCGCCCGCCTCACCGGGGTCGCTTCCGACATCTGCTGCCCGAACTCCTCCGGTGTCAACCCGAGTCGCAAGGCGGTCGCATCCGTCATCGCAGTTTGAATGAAACCCGGACCAACAGAGTTTGCCGTGACGCCGAATGGGCCTAGCTCGATTGCGAGGGTCTTCGTGAAACCGTTCAGACCCGCTTTCGCCGCCGAGTAGTTCACCTGTCCACGGTTACCGGTGGCGGCGACGCTGGAAAGGTTAATGATGCGCCCGTATTTCGCGGATACCATGTGCTGTTGTGCAGCTCTCGTCATGAGGAATGCGCCTCGCAGATGCACACTCATTACCGCATCCCAATCACTAGCCGACATCTTGAAGAGAAGGTTGTCCCTCGTAATACCAGCGTTGTTCACGAGCACGTCGAGCCGACCGAACTTATCAATGACACTTCGAACCGCGCGTTCGACATCCGCTTCATCTGTAATGTCGACGCCTACACCAATCGCGTTACCGAGTGCACTCGCAGCCTCGACCGCGCGTTGCTCATCGATATCGAGGATCGCGACCCGAGCGCCCTCGGCAGCAAAGCGTTGCGCGGTCGTGAGTCCGATCCCGCCAGCACCGCCAGAGATGACGACCACACGGTCAGTGAACCTTTCCTCAAACACTGGCGGTCCACCATGGTCCGAGTCCAGCTCGAACCTCGTCAGGAGTCTGAATTCCTCTCCCCTGCAGAGTCACGAGCTGAGCTGCAACTTCGACGAGATCGGCATTCGATGTGGCCTTCTCCTTCCGAGTGAGGCGGAGGCTGTCTTCGAGACCGACTCGAACGTCGAGGCCCAAGCCCGCGGCGAGCGCAGCGTGACGGAATTGGAGCGGGTATCCGGTCGCTGCTACCCCTACAACGCCGAGGTCATTACCAAGCACCCGCTGTGCAGTGGTGTACAGGTGAAACAGGTCTTCGAGGTCGTTCCCTGCGCCGCCAAGCACGCCAAGCACGAACTGAATCCGCACCGGTGCCTCAAGCACCCCAGCATCAAGAAGATAGCGAGCCATGCCAATGTGGCTCATGTCGTACACCTCGAGTTCAGGGGTGATTCCTTTGTCTTTGAAAGTTCCTGCGAAATCACGCAGCATACTCAGTGTGTTCTTGAAGATGACGGTACCGCTCTTCTCAAGAATTTCCTGCTCCCAGCTGTGCTGAACCTTTGGCCACCACGCACGGTCGGGGTAGCCCTCATAGTTCATTGTGCCGAGGTTGAACGTAGCGAGTTCCGGATCGGTGACAATCGCGCCCGCAAGTCGCTCTTCTGCCGTCATACTCGGTGATCCACCAGTAGAGATGCTGATGACGGCGTCGGTCTGGTTCCGAATACCCTGCACCATCTCGATGAAGCGTGCCTGGTCTGCGCTCGGCCTGCCGTCATCCTCGCGAGCGTGCAGATGGATTACGGATGCGCCTGCCTGCACTGCCGCAACCGATTGAGAGATTACGTCCTCGACGGTGCAGGGCAACGCGGGACTCTGGCTGGGAAGTACATCACCGCCAGTAACTGCCGCGGTGATTGCTACAGAATCGTATTTGTTTCGGGTCATGAAAGTTCCTCCTCGTTGAGTTATTTGGTAACGGCGTGGCGTTCTGCAACCACGTCGAGTGCGACGTCAGCAGCAGTCAGCAGACGATCGATGTCGGATGAGTTGTGCACCGATGAGACATAGAACTTGCCACCGGGAACGACGTAAATTCCTCGCTTCAGAAGCTCTTCACCAAACGTAAAGGCGGCTGCTCGATCGCTCTGCAGATAGCTTTCGAGATTCGTTACTGGCCCCCGCGGCGCGAAGAGCACATCAAAGAACTGGCTCGGCCCGATGATGTCAACGGCGATGCCCTTCGTTCTTGCGAGGTTACGTATCCCGTCACTCGCCTCGGACACGTGGGTCGCCATCTTCTCACGGCCATCACTCACCTCAAGCTCTTCAAGCAGCGCGAACCCGGCCGCCGCACCAAGTGGGTTGCCGTTCAGTGTGCCGCTCATGAACACCTGCTGTACAGCACCCGGGCTCGGCGGAACTAAGTATTCAATGAGTTCCCGGCGAGTGACAAT